>NZ_JBEXTZ010000115.1:0-24883 GCF_040614195.1 Amycolatopsis sp. NPDC006125 | reverse complement strand
GGCGGCGGCGGGGCCGGCGGCGAGCATCTGGTGCAGCGCGTGGAGCGGGGCCGGCGGGGGGGGGGCGCCGCGGCCGGTCACGCGCACGCCGATCTGGGTGACCGGTCCCGCGCGCCAGCACCGCCGCTCCTCGGCGACCCGGTCCCGGCCGGGGCCGGTGTGGGTGAGCGCGGCGAGCGCCGCGCGCAGTTCCTGCTCGGTCAGGGCGACCGCGCCCAGGCCCGCGGCGCGGAGTTCGCGGTGCGTGCGGCGCACGGCGCCGGTCAGCGCGGTGAGCAGCTCGTCGTCGGTGGCCAGGCCGGGCTCGCGCACCGCGCGCACGGCGAGCCAGGCCCGGGTTTCGTCCGTCTGCCGAGGGCCGCGGTGCAGGACCAGCTGGAGCCGGATCACCGGTGCTTTCCCGGATCCCGAGACCAGCGCTCCGGAGAGCGTGAGCCGGGCGAACGCACCGGGATCACCGCCGGTCGGGCGCAGGACGGCGAGCAGTTCTTCCTCGCGGCTGATCACCCCGGCCGGCACGCCCGCGACTTCGGCGGTGCGGATCCGGGCTCCCGGCGCGAGGTGGCCGAGCAGGTCCCCGCCGCGTGCCACGCGACGGCGCCGCCGCAGCAGGCGCGCCCGGAGCAGCACCTCGTCGGACAGCCAGCGGCCGTCCGCGCGGCCCGCGGTCCAGACCAGCAGGATCGCCGCGGTGGTCAGCAGGCCCGCCGTCACCGGCCAGGGGCGGCCGATCGCGATCAGGCCCAGCACCAGCGCGAGCTGCCAGCAGACGATCCGCAGCGCGGGCAGCTCGGGCGTGTGCCGCTGCTCCGGGGTCTCCTCGGGCGGCTCGGCGAGGTGTCCGATGTGGACCGGCGCGGGCTGGGCCGGGGTCGTGGGCTGTGCCACGGGGCGTGGCGGCGCGGTCCTGGCAGGGGTCGCGGTGGTGGTGACGGCTTGGGCGGCGACGGTCGCGACCGGCCGCCCGGCGGTCTGCGGTGCGGCCGCGGCGCTGGGCCGCGGGGGCTGGTGCGTGGTCGTCGCCGGGAGCATGCCGATCACCTTGCCGGTCCGAACATGAGGATCCGATGACAACCAGCGCGGTGGCCGGTACCTGCCGGAACGGTTCCCGCCGCGGGCCCGCGGGCCCATCGTGGGGGCCATGACGACGACGAACCTCGTCCGGGTGACCATCGACGCGCCCGGACGGCGGATCGACCTCGCCGTGCCCGAGCGGTCGCCGGTGGGGGAGATCCTGCCGGGACTGCTGCGCCGGGCCGGCGAAAGCCTGCACGACGACGGGGTGGCCGGCGGGGGCTGGCTGCTCCGCCGCGGTGACGGCACCGTGCTCGAACCCGGCCGGACGCCGGCCGCGTACGGAATCCGCGACGGCGAGGTCCTGCACCTGGTGTCCCGGAGCCTGCACTGGCCGGAGCTGTCCTACGACGACCTCGCCGACACCATCGCCAAGGGAGCCGGGCACACCGGGCGCCTGTGGGGGCCGGTGCACACCCGCGCGGCGGGCCTGCTGACCGGGGCGTTCGCCGTCCTGCTCGCGCTGGCCGCCGTGCTGCGGGCCGGGCCGCCGTGGGGGACGGCGGCGTGGGCCGCGCTCGGATTCGGCGTCGTCCTGCTCGCCGCGGGCGCCGCGCTGGCCAGGGCGTTCGGCGACGCCGGGGCGGGCGCCGTGGTGGCCGCCCTCGCGATGCCGTTCGCCTTCGCCGGGGGAGCGCTGGTGCTCGCGGCCGGGCCGCAACCTGCCGGGCTGGGCGCGCCGCAGGTGCTCAGCGGCTGTTCAGCGCTGCTGATCGCCGCGGTGCTGGGGCAGCTCGCCGTGGTGGAACACGCCGAGGTGTTCGTCGCCGGTCTCACCGCGAGCGTCGTGGGGGCGCTCGCGTCGTGGCCGGCGACCACGGACGCGGTGGACGGCGCGGACGGCGCGGCGGTGGCGGCCGTGGCGGTGCTGCTGTTGTCGCCGCTGTCCGGGCCGCTGGCGATCCGCCTCGGCCGGGTGCCGATGCCGGTGCTCCCGCGCACCACCGCGGACCTGGTGCGCGACGACCCGCAACCGCCCAGGAAGGCGGTCTACGCCGCGGTGGTGCGCGCCGACCAGCTGCTGACCGGGATGATCGCCGGGGCGGCGACGGTCACCGTGCTGTGCCTGTGCGTCGTCGCGCGGGCGGGCGGCACCGCGGTCGTCGTGCTGCTGTCCGTGCTGTCAGTGGGGTTCTGCCTGCGCGCCCGGCTCTACCCGGCCCTGCGGCACCGGGCGCCGCTGTTGCTGGCGGGCGTGGCCGCCGCGGGCGCGCTCGCACTCGGCCCCGGCGCGCGGCTCCCGTTCGCCGTCACCGCGCCGGTGCTGATCGTGGTGGGCGGGCTGGCCGTGCTGGCGGGGCTCAGCCACAGCAAGGGGCTGCCCAGCCCGTTCCTCGGCCGCTACGCCGAGCTGCTCGAGGTGGCGGTCGTGCTCGCCTGCGTGCCCGTGCTGTGCGCGGTGCTCGGGGTGTACGGGCTGGTCCGCGGACTGGGCGGGTGAGCGGTGGCGTCCAAACGCGACCTGCTGCAGGCGCACCAGTTCCTCGCGCAGCGGGCCATTTCCGCGCTGGTGACGCGGGAGCCCGATCCGGAGCAGCCGCCGTTCCGCCGTCCGGGCGGGGCCGCGATCGGCAGCATCGTGCTGGGGGTGCTGGCCCTCGTCGCGGTCGGCGTGTACGGGCTGGTCAACCCCGGCGGGAACACGACGTGGCGGGACCGGCCCGCGGTGATCGTGGCGAAGGAGACCGGGGCGCGGTACGTGTACCTCGACGGCGTGCTGCACCCGGTGACGAACTACGCGTCGGCGCTGCTGGCGCTCGGTGAGCGCGCCGAGACGGTGTCGGTGTCGCGCGATTCGCTCGCGGGTGTGCCGCGGGGTGCGGAGATCGGGATCCCCGGCGCGCCCGACTCGCTGCCGGACCCCGGGCAGCTGCTGACCGGTGGCTGGAGCCTGTGCTCACGGCCGGTGCCCGGCCCGGACGGCTCCACTGTGGACGAGTCGGTGCTGCTGGTCGGGGCCGGGGCGCCCGGGGGAGCGCCGGCGGAGGCGGTGCTCGCCGAGGTGCCGGCCAGCGGCGACCAGTACCTGATCGCCGGGGGCCACCGGCACCGGATCCGGCAGGCCGACACGGTGACGGTGGGGTTGGCGCTGCAGTCGGTGCCGAGGATCCGGACGGCCATGGCGGTGGTCGACGTGCTGCCCGCGGGGGAGCCGATCGCGCCGGTCCGGCCGGCCGGGCTGGGCGGTCCGTCGTCGGCGGTGCAGGGGCGGGCGGACATCCGCGCCGGGCAGCTGCTCGTCCTGGACACCGCGGGCAACCGGGAGCACTACCTCGCCGAGGCGGACCGGTTGCGGCCGATTTCGCCGCTGCAGTACGACATCCAGCGGGCCGACCCGGCGACGCGGCAGGCCTACGGGGGCGGCCAGCCGGTGGGTGTCCCGCTGGGACCGGCCGAAGCCGCGGAGGCCCGCATCGCACCGGCCGCGGACGCGGTCCCGGGAGCGGCGCCCCGGCAGCGCCCGGAGTTCGCGGCGGGCGACACGATCTGCGCGACGTACGAGCCCGGGGCCGCGGCGCCGGTGGTGCACGTCGGCCCGCGGATGCCCGCCACCGCCGCGATGGCGACGCCGGGCCGGACCGTGCTCGGGATGCCACTGGCCGACCGGGTGTACGTCGAGCCCGGGCGGGCGGCACTGGTGGAGGCGATGCCGAGCGCGGGCGCGTACGCCGGGACGGTGCTGCTGGTGACCGACCAGGGGCGGGCGCACCCACTGGCCGACCGGAAGGTGCTGGGGGTGCTCGGGTATGGCGAGGTCGCGCCGGTGCGCTTGCCGGCGGGGATGGTCAGCCGGGTGCCGTTGGGGAGCGCTCTGGACCCGGCGGCCGTGCTCGGTTGAGCAGGGAGGTTCGGCCGGGCAGAGCGGTTGTGCCTGCCGGTGGGGGCGTGCTGGCTGGGAGGAGAGAGCGAAGCACGGCTGGCGCGCGGGCGCGCAAGCTGGGGCGGTGCTGGGGGTGCTCGGCTACGGCGAGGTCGTGCCGGTGCGCCTGCCGGCGGGGATGGTCAGCCGGGTGCCGCTGGGGAGTGCTCTGGACCCGGCTGCTGTGTTCGGTTGAGCAGGGAGGTTCGGCCGGGCAGAGCGGTTGTGCCTGCCGGTGGGGCGTGCTGGCCGGGAGGAGAGAGCGAAGCCCGGCTGGCGCGCGGGCGCGCAAGCTGGAGCGGTGCTGGGGGTGCTCGGCTACGGCGAAGTCGCGCCGGTGCGCCTGCCGGCTGGGATGGTCAGCCGGGTGCCGCTGGGGAGCGCTCTGGACCCGGCGGCTGTGCTCGGTTGAGCAGGGAGGTTCGGCCGGGCAGAGCGGTTGTGCCTGCCGGTGGGGGCGTGCTGGTCGGGAGGAGAGAGCGAAGCACGGCTGGCGCGCGGGCGCGCAAGCTGGAGCGGTGCTGGGGGTGCTCGGGTATGGCGAGGCCGCGCCGGTGCGCCTGCCGGCTGGGATGGTCAGCCGGGTGCCGTTGGGGAGCGCTCTGGACCCGGCGGCTGTGTTCGGTTGAGCACAGCGAAGCCCCGCCGGAAAGACCGGCGGGGCTTCGGCTGGCCGACATCGGACGCGGGCGCGCACGCGCCTGCCCGTGGGAGCCGTGCTCGGCCAGAAGCGCCGAGCGAAGCCCGGCCGGGCTTCGCTGCTCTCCTACCGGAAAGAGCTTCTGGGCCGGGCCGCTTCGCGGCGGCTCGGCCGGGTGCCGCGCCCAGCCGCGCAACCCGGCCGCGCGGGTCGCGGTATTCAGCGGTCCGCGGGTGGCGGCGGCACCAGGAACATCTCCTCCGGCAGTTCGTCCCGCACCGGCTCGGCCGGGGGCAGTTCCGCTCGCCGCGCGCGCCAACCGGTGCGGCGTCCGCGGGTCAGCACCAGCGCCACCACCGCACCGAGCACCGCCGCCGCGAGAGTCAGCACCGCCAGCAGCCGCGCGCCGGACGTGCGGCCCGCCCACCAGGCGGACACCCGCACCTGCTCCGGGTCCGGCGAAGGGCGTTGCAGCACTGGCGCCGCGGCCGGGGGCGCGTCCACGAGCGCTGCCGTCAGCGCCCGGTACGGGTTCACCATCCCGGCCCCGTACGCCGCCCCGCCGGGGGACGGCGTCGCCGTCGCCAAGAGCCGCGCGGCCACCTCGGGCGCGGACAGGTCCGGTCGCGCCGACCGCACCAGCGCCGCGGTCGCGGTCACGAACGGCGCGGCGAAACTGGTCCCGTCGCGGTACTGGTGCCCCGCCACCCGCGCCGCGCACAGCACGCTTCCGCCGGGCGCCACCAGGTCCACCTGCGGCCCGATCTGCGAGCTCGGCAACCGCGCCCCGGCCATGTCCACCGCGCCGACCCCGAGCACGCCGTCGTACCCGGCCGGGTACGTCACCGGGCCCGGCGCCGGCCCCTCCTGGCCGTTGCCCGCGGCCGCCACCACGACCACGTCCCGCTCCACCGCGTGCCGGATCGCGTCGCGCACGAAGTGGTCATCCGCGCCGCCCGCGACGGACAGGTTGATCACGTCGGCGCCGGCGTCGACGGCGAACCAGATCCCCCTGGCGAGCACCTCCGGGTCGATCCCCTCGGTGCCGCCGTCGCTTTCGCTGATCCGCACCGGCAGGATCGTCGCGTCCGGCGCCAGCCCGGTGAACCCGGCGCCCGCGACCGGCGCGGCCGCGATGATGCTGGCCACCCCGGTGCCGTGCGAGACGCAGTCGAAGCCGCCGGGCAGGTCGCCGACGAGGAAGAAGTCCTGCCCTCGCAGCACCTTCCCGGGTTGCCGCAGCTGCGGGTGGTCGGCGTCCACCCCGGAGTCCACGACGGCGACCACCACCCCGGCGCCGGTGGCGTGCTCGTGCACGGCCGGGAAGTCCAGCGTCTTCTGCGCCCACGGCAGCTCGGTGACGACCGGGCTCGCCGGGGCGGGCTCGCTGCCGCACGCGCCCGGCGGGGGTGCGGCCGCGGCGGCTCCCGGACAGACGACGACGGCCGCCGCGAGCGCGGCGGCCGTCCCCAGGTGAACCGCTCTCATGACGTGCCGGTCAGCCGCCGCACCGCGCCGGTGCCCTGGTTCTCGGCCGCGAGGTAGTCGGCGACACAGCCCATCGCGTCGTCGCAGAGCCGGGCGTAGCTGCCTGGAATCGCGTCGGCCCTGGCGGTGAGCTTCTCCGCGATCGGCAGGTACTTCTCCAGGAACGCCTGGGCGAGCACGTCGCTGCCGAACCGTCCCTGCGCCGCCTGGATCGCCTGCTTGTGGTTCGCCCACGCCGATCCGAAGTCCTCCCCGGCGGCGCGCAACCGGTTGATGCTGCGGGTCACGGCATCGGGGTCCATGTCATAGCCGGTCATCGCCACACTCCTCGATCTTCTTGTCCAGCTGGGTGATGAAGGGATCGGTGTGCACGTCGGTGTGCTCGTACTTCGCCCCCGGCGGCAGGTAGCGGCGGACGATCTCGAACAGCTGCCGCCGCGACTGCTCGACCGCGTCCCGCACGGTGTCCACAATGGAAGCGCCGAGCGCCTTCGCGTCGGCCGCCCGGTAGATCCGCGGGTCCAGGTGCAGCTCCCGCAGCTCGCCCCGCCCGGCCACCGTGACGCTGACCAGACCGTCCGGGGAGTCCGCGGTCACCTCGATGGCCGCGATGCGGGTGCGCGTCTCCAGCAGCTCCGCGCGCAGTCGTGCGTGGTCTGTCATGGGATCTCCTCGTCCTCCTGGCTGGTGCCCGGCCGGATGGAGCCGAGGAACCGGCGGAAGTCCTCCGCGAGTTCCCCGGCCCCGGTCGTGGCCATCACGAACCGCAGCACGGCGCGTTTGCCGTGGTCGTCGACGTCGTGCAGCGCGAGGAACGCCTGGCACTGCACGACCTCCGCCGCGCCCGGTGCGCGGACGCGCAGGACCTGCGCGAGCCCTGGCGAGCCGGCCGCGCCGACTTCCGCCCGGCGCAGCACCTCGACGACGGCGCCGGACTCGCGCAGGTCACGCACCGACTCGGCGGCGATCTCGGGCAGGCTCGCGCCGTCCGGCCGGAACCCGCCGGCGGCGGCGATGACCGCGGCCGGTTCGGACCGCACGCAGGCCACCGTCCCCAGTGGACAGCCGGTCTCCGACGGCCCGGGGGCCCGCCACCCGGGCGGAACGGCGAACCCGACGGGGAACGGCATGCTCGTGAACACGGTGGGGCTCCTCGATGCGCTAGTAGAAGGTGGGGGAGGGGATCGCGGGGCCGGGGTTGCGGAATCCATCGGCGATCGCCGATCCCAGATCGGCGAGCGTCCGGCCCGCCCGCTCCGGATCGATGACGATGTGCCCCTCCACCTTCCCGCCGATCCCGAGCGCGGCGCCGATCTTGCCGCCGATCACCCAGTCGCCGTCCTTGTTCTCGCCGAAGGTGACGCCACCCTCGATCCCGAGCCCGAGGATCCCCTCGGCCCGGCCGCTCGCGCCGATCCCGCCGTACTCGGCGATCCCGCCGACACCCGCGCGCGCCCCGATCGAACCGCCGGCCTCCCCGCCGAAGAACCGCGACCCGACATCGAGTTTCGCCTTGCCCTCCAGGCCCACCGAGGCGTTGACGTCACCCAGCGCGGTGACGTCGCCGACGGTGCCGCGCGCGACCAGTGACGCTCCGGCTCCCCACGCGGCCTTGCCTTCGAACCGGCCCGCCTTCGGGGTCGGGGTGTCCAGGTACTCGGTGTACCACCCGCCCTGGTCCGGCAACTGGTCGCTGCGCCACGCCGTGGCGTCGGCCGTGACCTGGACGGGCACGTCCCGGCCGGCGAGTTCCAGCCGGCGCTGCCCGGAATCGAGCTGGATGGACGCGTCCCGCACCGCGTCGTAGTTCACGGTCGCCGACGGATCGGTCAGCTTGCTGCGCTGGGCGTGGTCGCCGGTCTTGTTCGCCCCGGACAAGCGCTCGCGCCATCCGGCCTTCCCCTCCGCGACGGTGGTTTCCAGCCGGTGCGCGCGCTCCACCGGTCCCCGTTCGTACTGGACCGGCGTGACGTGCCAGCCCTGGTCCCGGAGGGCTTGGCCGACCTGCTCCGTCGGCTCGCGCAGCGCCCCGAACGCCTGCTCGGTGCCGCGCATGAACCGCTCGCCGGCCTGGCGCATCAGTTCCACGCCCTGGTCGATTACCTCCCGGTCGCGGGTGATCGCGTCGCGGGCAACGCGGTTCTGAGTGGCGTCGCTCTCCGGCGGCGGCAGGGTCGCGCCCGCCAGCTCGTAGACCGGGTTGTCCTGGTCGACCGCGCTCACCCGCGTCTCGCGGACGCCGTCGTGGATGCGCGCGCCTTCGTCGAGGTACCGGCCGAGTTCGTCCATGCCGTCGCCGAGCGCGGCGACGTCGGCTGCCTGGGCGTTCACCTGCTCGGTGTGCCGTTGCCCTGCCGGATCTCGCCACTGGCCATCGCCGGCCGCGCGGGCGGTGTTCTCGGCGGTGCCCCGCAGGTCCTCCCCGGCCCGCGCGGCCCGGTCGCGCGCCTCGCCCAGCGCGCCGGTGTCGGCGTCGGACAGCGGATTCTCCCCGAAGACGCGCTTGCCGAGTTCGCCGCCGGGAGAATCACCCGGAGCGGAGTTGTCGTTGCGGGCCGGTGCCTGCCGGCGCGGCTCGCTCCGGGGTTCTTCCTGGCCGGAGGTTTGGGCCGATGCGGGCTCGGCCCGTTCCGCCGGTGCGTCCTTGGCTGGTTCCGCCGACGCGGGCTCGGACGATGCCGGTTCAGACGAGGCGGGTTCGGACGAGGCCGGCCCGGCCGGTTCCGCGGGGGCGGGCTCGGCCGCGGGTGCGGCCTCGGCGGGTTTCGCCGGTGCGGCCTCGGCCGGTGCGCTGCCGCCGTTTCCTGATGACTCGGGCACCTCTGCACTCCCCTGAAGCGTCGCCGGTCTGTCCGGAGTCTCGGTGTTTTCAGTGTCGCGGCGGCGGGAGGGGCACAGTGGACGGTGACCTGTTCCGGCCACGCGGCGGCCTGGCGGGACAGCGACCCGGGACGGTCACGGCGGGAAGTCCTCGGCACCGCCGCTGGGCACGAGGCCGGTGTGGTCCTGGTTGAACACGACCAGTTTCCCGCCGCGGATGGCCTGCTCGATCACGGCCCGGACGTCGGCGTCGGTGGCCTGCGGTCCCAGCTCCGTCGCGATCCGGCGGCCGATCTCGTTGTTGTAGAGGTCCATCGCCTCCTGCCGTTCCGCGAACAGCGGGGGCTGCCCGTCGACCGGGTCGTCGGGCCGGCGCTCGTGCGCGGTGCCGACCTGCTCGGCCGAATTCTCGCCGAACTCCCTGGCCATCAGCGCGTTCCAGTAGGCGTGGCGGAACGCGTCGCGATGGTTGTCGCCGGTGCCCTCGCGGCCGCCCGCCGGTCCGGAGCCGTCCGGATCCGGGAAGCTCTGCTCGCCCGCGGCGGTGGCGTCCTCCGAGATCTCCCAGTGGCGCCAGGAGTTGGCCGGGTTCACCCTCATCGGGTCGATCATCGGCAGGCCCCTGGGGTCCCGCAGGGCGCTCGCCAGCACCTCGCTGGGCACCACCTGCTTGCCCATGACCTCGATCGTCTCCTCGTCCCCGGTCTGGTAGTCGCGCAGCAGCTCCTCGTCCGTGGGCGGCGTGGGAAGGTTCGCGACGAGGCCGTCGCGGCCCGCCTGGTCGAGCACGCGCTGTGCGTGGTCGAGGTCCCCGGCGGCGTCCGGCCCAGCGCCGCCGGGTTGCGGCGCCGGGTGACCGGGGTCCGGAGTCTCCGGCGGTTGCTCCGCTCCGGCGAGGCGGACGTTCGCCCAGTCCGCGTCCACCTGCCGTTGGGTTGCGGTGCGCACCCGCAGGTTCGCCTCACGCGCGGTCTGCTTGACCCGCTCGGTGGTGAGGTCGGCCTCCGGGCCGGGGCCCATCGTCGCGTGGGCGAGGCGCGCGTCGTTGTCCGCCTGCAGCGCCTCGGCCTCCATCTGGGACCGGGCGCGTGTGTAGGCCTCCCGCGTCTTGTCCAACGTGGCGGACACGGTCTGCGCGTCCTGAGCGACCTCATCGGTCTCCAGGACGGCGGACTCGGTGCGATCGGACATGGCGGCGCCGCTGCCGTCCGGCCACGCGCCGGGCAGCTCCCGCGTCGCGCCCCGGGCTTCCTCGCCGGTCTGCCGGGCCCGCTCGGCGACGGGCTCCCACCCCTCGTGCGCGGCTTGCACCGGGCCCGGATCCGGCGGCGGCACGTCCGCGAGGACCTCTCCCGCGACCCCACCGGTCTCCGCACCGTCCGCAGTGGACCCGTCCGCACCGCCGCCGCCGTCACGGTGCCCGGCGGCCGGTGTGCTCTCGGCCTTCGAGGTGTTCTCGGCTTTCGAGTTGTTCTGGGCCTTCGATGTGTCCTCGGCCGCCTGCTTGCCCGATGCCGGTTCGGCGGACGGCGGCGCGCTCGCGGGGGCGTCGCTCTGCGGCGCGGTCGCGGTGCCGCCGGACGTTGCCTCAGCCATGTCAAGCTCCTCCGGACGACGGATGTCCCGGTGCGCCGGGTGCGCACCGGGACACCACAGTCGTGACTCAGGCGCCCAGCCGGGCGCACGAGCGCTGCACCGCGCCCATGTTCTCCTGGTTGCAGGTCTGGACACCCTGGTTCATCGCCTGCAGCAGTTCCTGGCCCGCGGCCATCACCTGCTGGCAGGCCCGGCTGATCTCGGCGAACTGCCCGCCCGCCGAGTCGAGCCAGTCGCTCTCGCCCATCCCGGAGGCCTGGCGCCAGGAATCGATGGACTGCTGCACGCCCTGCACGCAGCCGTTCATACTCGCCGACAGGCCGTCCAGCGCACCGAACATCGCGAGTTTACGGGTCACGAGTCAACTCCTTTCCGTTGTGTGGTGCCCGGTCAGAGGGCGCGGAGCACCCCGGCGAACGCGTACGTCTGGCCGGAGCCGACACCGCCACCCGAGGTGCCACCGAAGCCGGACCCCAGGCCACCGGACCCGAACCCGGACCCGAACCCGGAGCCCCCGAAGCCGGACCCGCTGTCGGCGCCGTTGAAGCACCGCGCGCCCTGCTGGTCGACGTCCATGTAGTCGTTGACGGCGAACTGGGTGTCCTCACCCAGCTTCTGCAGCTTCTCGCAGAGGTTGCGGATCGCCGCGTCCCACTTCTTGTGCGCCACGAGCAGCGACTGGGACTGATCCATGCTCCACTGCGCGGGAATGACGGAGTTCACCTCCCCGTCGAGCTTCCCGCGCTGCGATTCGATCTCCTGCACCACCACGGCCGCCATCTGCACCACCCTGGTGAGGGTTTCGGTGTTGGCGTCCATCAGACCGTTACCGGTCACTGGATTCTCCTTCCGTTTCCGCGGCTTTCGCCGCCCCCGACGCTAAGCCGGGCGCGGCCGCCGGAGGACGGGCGCGGCACGTTCCTGCCAGCCGCGCCGGGCGGCAGGTATTCCCGGGTGATCTCGGCGATCTGCTCGCGGCTGTCGTCCACGGCGTCCCGGATGGTGTCCAGGATGGACGCGGCCAGTGCCGTCGAATCGGGCGAGCGGTACAGGCGCGGATCGATGCGCAGCCCGGTCAGCTCGCCCCGGCCGGCGACCGTCGCGCTGATCAGGCCGTCCGGCGACTCGGCGGTGGCGGTGACGTCGGCGACCCTGGACCGGATCTCCAGCAGGTCGTCACGCAGCCGCCGGTAACCGGCGCGGCGGGCCTCGTGGTCGATGCTCGGCAGCTCCATGGAGCCAGGATCGTGCGCACCGGACGCCGGCGGCACGACGCGGCACGTTCCTGCCACCACCGTCCTCATCGGAGCGGTTCAGGCGAGGATCGGTGTCCGGGCAGAGAGGGGAGTCGCGATGGGGACCGTCGTGGTGCGCAGGCCGGTTCGCCGTCCCGCGCCGGAGCAGCCGTCGGGTGAGCTGATCCTCGACCCGCCGCCGGAGATCCCGCGCCCCGCGGGCAGGCAGTGGACGCAGGTGCTGATGGTGATCCCGATGATCGCGATGATGGCGGCGATGATGCTGCTGTTCACCGGCAGCTTCGGGCGCGGCTCCGGCGTGCTGCGGCTGGTCGTGTTCGGGCTGTTCGGCGTCGGGGTGCTGGGCATGATCGCGGTGTCGCTGCTCAACTCCGCCGGGCCGGGAAAGCGGGAGATGGCCCAGGAACGCCGCGCCTACCTGCGTCACCTCGGGCAGCACCGGCTGCGGCTGACCCGCGCGATCCACCAGCAGCGCCAGGCGATGGTGTACCTGCACCCGGAACCGGAGTCCCTGCTGACCCTCGTCGGCAGCCACCGCCTGTGGGAACGGCGCCCGCTGGACGCGGACTTCGGCGTCGCCCGGATCGGCACCGGCCCGCAGCGCCCGGCGCTGACCCTCGTGCCTCCGGAGGCCAAGCCGCTGGAGCAGCTGGAGCCGCTGTCCGCGCTCGCGCTGCGCCGCTTCCTCACCACCTACACCGCCGTGCCCGGCCTGCCGCTCGCCATGGCCGTCAACGGGTTCAGCCGCATCCACGTCACCGGCGACCACGCGCGGGGCGCGGCGCTGGCGCGGGCGGTGCTCGTGCAGCTGGCGTCCCTGCACTCGCCCGACGACCTGCGCATCGCCGCCTGCCCCGCGCACACCGCGCAGGAGGCGTGGGACTGGCTCAAGTGGCTGCCGCACGCCCTGCACCCCGAGCGGACCGACGCGGCCGGCCCGCTGCGGCTCGTGGCCACCTCGATCGTGTCGATCGAGGCGATGGTCGACGACCTGCTCGGGGAGCGGAAGCGGTTCGACCCCGCCTTCGACAACCGCGAGGCGCTGCCGCACCTGGTGGTGGTGCTCGACGGCGGGTCCACCGCGGGTTCGGACGAGCTGATGGCCGACGGCGGCCTGGACGGCGTCACGCTCGTCGACCTGCGCACCCCGCCGCCGCGCGCCCTCGACCCGGCGACGATCGTCCTGCACGTCGCCGCCGACGGCGCGCTGACGGGCGAGACGATCGACGGCACGGTCGAGCTCGGGCACGCCGACGCCCTCGACATCCCGGCCGCGGAGGCGATCGCGCGGCAGCTCGCGCCGCTGCGGGCCAGCGCGGGCGGGCGCGGTGAGCAGCCCCTGAGCACCGACCTCGACCTCGCCGAGCTGCTCGACATCGGCGACCCGCGCACGTTCGACCCGGCCGCGACCTGGGTGCAGCGCCCGACCCGGGACCGGCTGCGGATCCGCTTCGGCGTCGCCACCGACGGCACCCCGGTCGAGCTGGACCTCAAGGAGCCCGCCCAGGACGGCATGGGGCCGCACGGCCTGCTGATCGGCGCGACCGGCTCCGGCAAGAGCGAGCTCCTGCGCACCATCGTCCTCGCGCTGGCGGTCGCCCACCCGCCCAGCTCGCTGAACTTCGCGCTCGTCGACTTCAAGGGCGGCGCCACCTTCGCCACGCTCGACGAGCTCCCGCACACCAGCGCGGTCATCACCAACCTCGCCGACGAGCTGCACCTGGTGGACCGGATGACCGACGCGATCAACGGCGAGCTGCTGCGGCGGCAGGAGCTGCTGCGCGCGGCGGGGAACTTCGCCTCGCTGCGCGAGTACGAGCGCGCCCGCGCCACCGGCGCGCCGCTGCCCGAGGTGCCGACCCTGCTGGTGATCTGCGACGAGTTCAGCGAGCTGCTGTCTGCCAAACCCGACTTCATCGACATGTTCGTCCAGATCGGACGGGTCGGCCGGTCGCTCGGGGTGCACCTGCTGCTCGCCAGCCAGCGGCTGGAGGAGGGCCGCCTGCGCGGCCTGGAAACCCACCTGTCGTACCGGATCGGGCTGCGCACCTTCTCCGAGGTGGAGAGTCGGACGGTCCTCGGCGTCGGCGACGCGGTCAAACTGCCGCGCGCGCCCGGGCACGGATTCCTCAAGTGCGACGACGAAGCCATGGTCCGGTTCCGCTCGGCCTACGTCTCCGGCGCGCACCGCGTGCGCGACGGGGGCGCGGCCGAGCGCGGCGGCGACGACGTGCCCGAGTTGCTGGAGTACTCCACCCGGTACCTGGCGCCCGCGCTGCCCGCCGAGGCCCCGGGGGAGGCCGCCGAGGAGGACGACGCGGTCGGCGAAAGCGTGCTGGACATCCTCGTCGAACGGATGCGCGGCCGCGGCACCCCGGCCCACCAGGTGTGGCTGCCGCCGCTGGCCGAGTCGCCCACGCTGGACGCGTTGCTGCCCGCACTCGAGCACCGCGACGGCCGCGGGTTCGGCGCGCACCAGGGGCCGGCCGGCGCGCTGCGTGCCGTCATCGGGATCACCGACCGCCCGCTGGAGCAGCGCCGGGACCCGCTGGTGCTCGACCTGTCCGGCGCGGCGGGGCACGTGCTGGTGGTCGGCGGGCCGCGGTCGGGCAAGAGCACCGCGCTGCGCACGATCATCACCAGCCTCGCCCTCACCCACACCCCGCGCGAAGTGCAGTTCTACTGCCTGGACTTCGGCGGCGGGACGCTGTCGTCGATCCGCGGCCTGCCGCACGTCGGCGGTGTCGCGGGCAGGCAGAACCCCGGCGCGGTCCGGCGCACGATCGCCGAACTGCGGACCCTCATCGCACGGCGGGAGCGCGCCTTCGCCGACGGGGAGATCGACGGCATGGCGGCCTACCGGCGGCGGGGGAGCGCGGACCCGTGGGGCGACGTGTTCCTCGTCGTGGACGGGTGGTCCACGCTGCGCGGCGAGTTCGAGGACCTCGAGGCGGCGGTGACCGACATCGCCGCGCGCGGGCTCTCCTACGGCGTCCACGTGATCGTCTCCGCCGCCCGGATGTTCGACCTGCGCATGAACATCCGCGACCTGTTCGGCAGCAGGCTGGAGCTGCGCATCGGCGATCCGGTGGACAGCATGGTGGACCGGGCCTCGGCCATCAAGGTCCCGGAGGGCGCGCCGGGTCGCGGCGTCACGACGAGCAGGCACCAGATGCTGATCGCCCTGCCGCGCATCGACGGCGACGACGATCCGGCCGATCTCGGCAGCGGCGTGCGTGCCCTGGTCGAGGCGGTGGCCGCCGGATGGGCCGGCCCGCCCGCGCCGCCCGTGCGGCTGCTGCCCGCGCAACTGCCCTACGCGCAGCTCGCCGGCGAGCACGACGCGGCGTCGCACCGGCTGGCCGTGGGCATCGCCGAGGACGACTTCGGCACGGTGCACCTGGACTTCGGCGCCGACCCCCACGTCGTGCTGCTCGGCGACACCGAGGCGGGCAAGACGACGTTCCTGCGCGCGGTCGCCCGCGCGATCACCGACGCCTACGAACCCGCCCGGGCGCGGCTGATCGTCGTCGACCACCGGCGCGGGCTGCTGGGCGACGTCACGACCGAGCACCTCATCGGCTACGGCAGCGACCGGGAGACGACCACGCAGCTGATGCGGCAGGTGGCCGACGAGATGCGGGTGCGGCTGCCCGGGCCCGACGTGACCCCGGACCAGCTGCGGGACCGCGGCTGGTGGCGCGGGCCCGAGCTGTTCGTCCTCGTCGACGACTACGACCTGACCGTGAGCCAGACCGACAACCCGTTCCTGCCGCTGCTGGACCTGCTGCCGCAGGGCCGCGACATCGGCCTGCACCTGGTGCTGGCGCGCCGCACCGGGGGCGCGAGCCGGGCGCTGTTCGAACCGCTGCTGTCCCGGCTGCGCGACGTCGGGTCGCCCGGGCTGCTGATGTCCGGCGACAAGGACGAGGGGCCGCTGCTCGGCGGGCTGAAACCGGAACTGCTGCCGCCCGGCCGGGCGTGGCTGACCGGGCGGCGGCACGCGCCGCGGCTCGTGCAGCTCGCGTGGCTCGCGAAGGACTGAACGGAGGAGCCATGTGCGAAACGCTGGACGGCGACCCGGACGCGATGCGCGAGTTCGCCTCGCGGATCGAGCCGCCCACCGCGGTCGCGGAGCCGCCCGGATCGGAGCCGTGCGCCGGTGGCATGCAGGCGTGCGGCACGTTCGCCGCCGCCGACGCGGTCGCCACCCTCGCGCTCGCGGAGTTCCTGGCCGAAACCCGGGACGCCATCACGGCCCTGCGGGAGGCGGCGGCCGCCGCGGCCGCGGATTACCAGGCCGGTGACGACGCCGGGGCGCGTGCTTTCGCGTTCCTGCCGGGGGAGGAGTGATCGTGGACTACGACAGGCTGCCCGCGATGGTGCAGTTCGCGCTCGCCGACGTCGAGGCCCACAGCCACCTCGAGCGGGTCGAGCAGGCCGCGCGGATGTGGCGGACGGTCGCCGGCGAGCTGAGGGACCTCTCCGCGGCGCTGGGCCGCGAACTGGACCGGCTGCGTCCGGAGTGGACGGACGCCACCGGGGCGGACTTCGCCGCGCGTGCCGAGCGTCGTCGTGCCGCGATCGAGGAGGCGCTCGACCGGATCACGGCCGCCCGGCCGTGGGCCGCGCTCGACGACCTCGCCGCCCAGCTCGTGCTGACCCGAGGCAAGGTGGCAGGCACGGTCGAGCGGGGCACCGAGGCGAGCCACACCGAAGCGGCCGGTCATCTCGACGAGCTCGACCGGTACTTCCTCGCCGCCGCCGAGGCGGTCCTGGCCGCGGTGGGCGGTGCCTCTGCCGGTGCCGCGCCGGTGTTCGTGCTCACCGGCGACCTCGCGCCCGGTCTCACGCCGGGCCTCGTGCCGGGTTCGTCGCTGCCGCCCGGGAGCGTGTCCATGCCGGGACTGGTCGCGGTCCCGTCCGGCGCCGGGTGGCCGGGCGCGAAGTCCGGCCCGCGGACCGGGGTGGGTGGTGCCCGTCCCGGAGCAGCCACGAGCCGCGCGGCGTCCGGCCGTCGTGCCGCGGCGGGGGCCGGTCCTCGCGCCGCGGCGGGGTCTGGTCTGCCGCCGCGGATCGAGCGGGCCGCCCACCCCGTCCCGCTGGCCGCGGCGCCGCAGGTCCCGCAGGCGCCGCAGCCGCCCGACCTGGCGGCCGGGGCGAAACCGGGATCACCGGGCACGGGCGGGGCGATGGTGCCGCCCATGATGATGCCGCCGATGGTTCCGGGCACCACCGCGTCGACGACGGGCCGCCGGTCCAGGGTCTCCCCGGCAGGAGAGGAGCGGCGCACCCGGGCCGGCCAGGCGACGCCGGGTGTCCCGGCACGGCTGCGTGGCCGGTCGGCTGTCGCCGATCCCACCGCCGCGGGCTACCGGCCGGTGGCGATGTCGGCGAAGACGGCCGCGCCCGCGGAGCCGGAGACGCTCGACCGCGAGGTGTGGCAGGTCGCGAACCCGGGCGCGGTGTCGCCGCTCAAACCGGAGGCACCCGAGCCCGAACCCCGGCGGATCCGACGCCCGCGGGCGTGACCGTCCTTTCCGCGCCGCGGCGGGAACGTGACAGTGGCGGGCAACGCGGGTGCGGTTTCGCTGCTCGAACCGCAGCCTGAACCGCGGCGGATTCCGCACCCGCCGAGGTGACCGTCCACCGCTCAAACCGAAGCCTCAACCGCGGCGGATCCGGTACCCGCGAGCGTGACCGTCCATTCCGGATCGCGGCGCGAGCGGGACAACGGCGGGCGACCCCGGGCGCGGTGTCGCTCAAACCGGAGCCCAACCCCCGGCGGATCCGGCGCCCGCGCGCTTGACGGTCCTTTCCGCGCCGCGGCGGGAACGTGACAGTGGCGGGCAACGCGGGTGCGGTGTCGGTGCTCAAGCGTGACCGTCCACTCCGGACCACGGCAGGAACCGGACAAGGGCACCCGACCCGGCCGCGATCCCCGTTACCAATGGACCATGCGCAAGCACGTCTTCGCCCTCACGGCACTGTCCCTGGTCCTCGCCGGCTGCGGCACCGCCGCCCCGGTCGCGCAGCAGCCCCCGCCGTCCACCACGCCGGCCCCACCGACCACGGCCCCGGCCACCACCGTCCCACCGACCACCTCGACCTCCGCGGAGCCGACCACCACGACCGCGAACCCGAACCCGCCCGCCCCGCCGAGCTCGAGGGTGCGGGACTGCTTCGACGGCGACTGCACCCTGCTGCTGTCCAAGCCCACCACCATCCCGCTGGACGCCGCGCGGTTCCACTACGCCTCGATGCGCGTCACCGCGATCAGCGCGGAGGGCCTCACCTTCAGCGTCACCTACCCCCAGGGCGGCGGCGCGCAGTCCAGCATCGGCCCCGGCCTCGGCGGCGCGAGCTTCGGCTTCCGCGGGTCCCCGTCGATCGAGGTCGGTCTCACCACGGTCGACGGCAAGCCCGCGCTGGTGCTCCAGCCGGGACCGGTCACCTGAACCCCGTCAGGAAGCGCTTTCCGCGAGCAGGTCGATCGCGGTCGCGGTGACGCTCAGCAGCGACGGCCGCAGCTCGGGCGCCTGCTGCCCGGCCGCCCGCACCTCCTGGGCGAGCCGGTCGGCGTCCGGGGTGCCGGACCGCGTGATCCACAGGTCGTCCGGGCAGAGGATCGCCACCGTCAGCTCGTCCCAGCCGTGGATGCCGGACATCCGCTCGTGGAAGTCGGGCAGCATGACCGCGCCGGCCGCGCCGAAGCCGTCCGGGCGGTGCATCCGGATCAGGCGCCCGGTCTCGGTGACGGCCTCCTCCAGGACCAGGCCGTCCTTGACCGAGTCCAGCGCGGCCGTGACGATCCCGGTGAAGTCCGCCTCCCCGTCGAGGTGGTTGTTGAGCACGTGCCGCATCCCGACCGTGCCGTGCGGCGTCAGCGCGGTGTAGGCGAACGTGGCGAACAGGTCGCGCCCGGCCACCGGCAGCCACGGCATCGTCTGCCGCACCACGTCGCTGCCGCCGAGGGAACCGCTGCGCAGCACCGGCAGCAGCTCGCCGCCCGCCTGCTTCTCCCTGGCGCGACGGGCTTCCGCCGCCAGCTCCTCGGCCTCCTCGGCGCGCAGGATCTCGTCGAGCACCTGCTGCGCCTTCGCCAGCGCGCCGTCCCAGCCTGCCGGTTCCGGCCGCTCGAAGATGAACTGCAGCCCGGCGTCGGCGAAGGTCTCGTCGAGGAACCTGCGGTCCGCGGCGGAGGGCTCCCAGTAGGCGGCGATGCGGGTGACCCGGGCGGCTTCGGCGCCGTGCTCGGCCACGACGCGCTGCCAGGCGCGCCGGTAGCCGTCCTCGTCCCGCGCGCCGACCGGCTCGGTGAAGAACTCGTCGGCCGAACCGAGCGTGAACGAGATCGGGTTGGTGGTGGGGTCACCGAGATCCACGGAAGATGTCTCCTGCCGCTACGACGATGTGTGCGGATCAAGGAAACACCACGCTGTCAAGCCGCCGATCAGGGCTGCCGGTCACCCTGTTCGGTGAGTTGCCGGACCGCTTCGTTGATCGCGGCGTGCCGGGCCGTGCGGACCGCCGTGCGCAGCGGGCGCAGTGCGTCGGCGCGGCGCACCGCGGCCGACGACGACAGCGCGCCGCCCGGCTCGTCGATCTCCGCGATCGCCAGGATCGCGCCCACCTCGTCGGCCCGCTGCAGCACCCGCAGCGCCCGCCCCGGAGTTCCGGCAGGCCAGTTCAGGTGCGGCCGCGCCCGCAGCTTCGCCGCCAGCTCGGCCCGCACCCCCGGCCGGTCCCGCGCGACGTCCAGCGCCTGCAGCGCGCCCGCGGAATCGCGGATCGCGTCGGTCAGGCCGTGCTCCGCCTCGCTCAGCGCCACGTAGTCCGGGCTCAGCGGCACCGCGACCTTGTGCACCGACCAGCGCACCAGCCCCTCCGCGATCGGCACCGGCACCAGCCCGAACCCCAGCCCGGGCAGCAGCACGGCCTCACCCGCCCGCATCGCGGCCTCGGTGAACGGCCCGCCGCCGCCGAGACCACGCGGGTCGCCGGGCGCGGGCAGCACCAGCCGGGCCGGGCCGGCGCCGTGCGCGCGCAACGCGGCGAGCAGCTGGACGGGCGTGCCGGGGAAGTCGCCGGCGAGCGGGAGGTCGAGCGTCACCGCGGCTTCGGCGTCCGCGGCCACCACCTCGTGGGCCTCGCCCCACGCCAGGAGCGCGTCGAGGACGTCGTCGGACGCGGCGGCGCCGGACAGCCACGCCGAGGCCCACACGGTGAGGGTCGCACTGGGACAGCACACGGCGATCCAGAATACGGCACCCGGACGCTGGAGTTGCTCCACGTCGACGACACCGCGGGACGTGCGTAGCGTCGTAGTCGTGACACCCGCACCCGAGAACCTCCCGCGCACCGCGGGGGAGCTGCGCGCCGCCGGGCACCTGCCGCGCAGCATCAAGACCGAGATCCACGACAACCTCCTCGCCGCGCTGCGCGAGGGCCGGAACCCGTGGCCGGGGATCGTCGGGTTCGACCGGACGGTGCTGCCCCAGTTCGAACGCGCCCTGCTGGCCGGGCACGACGTCGTGCTGCTCGGCGAGCGCGGCCAGGGCAAGACGCGCCTGCTGCGCACCCTGGCCGGCCTGCTCGACGAGTGGACCCCGGTGATCGAGGGCTCCGAGCTGGCCGAGCACCCGCTGGAGCCGATCACCCCGGCCTCGCGGCGGCGCGCCGCCGAACTGGGCGACGACCTGCCGGTGACCTGGCTGCACCGCGATCAGCGCTACACCGAGAAGCTGGCCACGCCGGACACCTCGGTCGGCGACCTGATCGGCGACGTCGACCCGGTGAAGGTGGCCGAGGGCCGCAGCCTCGGCGACCCGGAGACCATCCACTTCGGACTCGTGCCGCGCGCGCACCGCGGCATCGTGGCCATCAACGAGCTGCCCGACCTCGCCGAGCGCATCCAGGTCGCGCTGCTCAACGTGATGGAGGAGCGCGACATCCAGATCCGCGGCTACACGCTGCGGCTGCCGCTGGACGTGCTGCTCGTCGCCACCGCCAACCCCGAGGACTACACCAACCGCGGCCGGATCATCACCCCGCTCAAGGACCGCTTCGGCGCCGAGATCCGCACCCACTACCCGCTGACCGTCGCCGCCGAGGTGGACGTGGTGCGCCAGGAGGCGAACCTGGTCGCCGAGGTCGGCGAGCCGCTGCTGGAGGTGCTGGCCCGGTTCGTGCGCAACCTGCGCGAGTCGACCGTGGTCGACCAGCGGTCCGGCGTCTCCGCCCGGTTCGCGGTCGCGGCGGCGGAAACCGTCGCGGCGGCGGCGCTGCGCCGGGCCGCGCTGACCGGCGAGCACCCGGCCGTGGCGCGCCCGGTGGACCTGGAGGCCGTGCCCGCCGTGCTGCGCGGCAAGATCGAGTTCGAGCCGGGCGAGGAGGGCCGCGAGACCGAGCACCTGGTGCACCTGCTGCGCCGCGCGGTGGCCGAGACCGCCCGCGAGCGCTTCGGCGGGCTCAACCTGCGCCCGCTGGTCGAGGCGGTGTCCAACGGGCACCTGGTCGCCACCGGCGAGCGCGTGCCGGGCGCGGACCTGCTCGCCGCGCTGCCCGAGCTGCCGGTGCTGCACGAGGTCGCCGAGCGCGCCGGGGTGTCGGCCACCGACGAGCCGGGACGCATCGCGGCGGCCGTCGAGCTGGCGCTGGAGTCGCTGTACCTGGCGCGGCAGCTGGCCAAGGACTCCGACGACGCGACCACGGTGTACGGGCCGTGAGCACCGCACCCGAGGGCTGGTCCTACGGGCCGTGGCACGAGGGCCCCGACCCGCTCGCCCCGCCGATCGACCTGCGCGAGGCGCTCGACGAGATCGGCCGCGAGGTCATGGACGGCGCGTCGCCGCGGTCGGCGCTGGAGGAGCTGCTGCGCCGCGGCACCCGCAACACGCGCGGGCTCGACGAGATGACCCGCCGCGTGTGGCAGCGCCGCGCCGAGATCCAGCGGCGGCACCGCCTCGACGGCACGCTGCAGGAGGTGCGGCGCCTGCTCGACGAGGCGCTGGACGCGGAGAAGCGGGCGCTGTTCCCCGACCCGTCCGACGACGCCCGCTTCGCCGAGGCGCAGCTCGACGCGCTGCCGCCGGGCACGGCCGCCGCGGTGCGCGAGCTGTCGGAGTACCCGTGGCGGTCCGAGGAGGGCCGGGAGAAGTACGAGCAGATCCGCGACCTGCTCGGCCGGGAGATGCTCGACGCGCGGTTCGAGGGCATGAAGCAGGCGCTGCAGAGCACCAGCCAGGAGGACGTCGAGCGCGTCCACCAGATGCTGGCCGACCTGAACGCCCTGCTCGACGCGCATGCCCGCGGCGTGGACGACATCGACGAGCGGTTCGACGAGTTCATGCGCCGCCACGGCGAGTTCTTCCCGGAGAACCCGCGCGACGTGGACGAGTTGATCGACGCGCTGGCCGCGCGGGCGGCCGCCGCGCAGCGGATGCTGAACTCGATGTCGGCCGAGCAGCGGGCCGAGCTGGCCGAGCTTGCGCAGCAGGCGTTCGGCGACCCGCGCATCGGGCAGCAGCTGGCCGGCCTGGACGCGCGGCTGCAGGCGATGCGGCCGGGGGAGGACTGGACGTCCTCGGCGCGGTTCCGCGGCCAGGACCCGCTGGGGCTGGGCGAGGGCGCGCAGGCGATGGCCGACCTGGCCGAGCTGGACGCGCTGGCCGAGCAGCTGGCCCAGTCCTACCCCGGCGCCCGCCTGGAGGACATCGACCTGGAGGCGCTGGAACGCCAGCTCGGGCCGGACGCCGGGGTCGACGCGCGGCGGCTGTCCGAGCTGGAGCGGGAGCTGCGGTCGCAGGGCCTGTTCGAACGCGCGCCGGACGGCTCGCTGCGGCTGACCCCGAAGGCGTTGCGGCGCCTGGGGGAGACCGCGCTGTCGGACATCGTGCACTCGCTGCGCGGCAAGACCGGCGAGCGGCAGACGGAGTCGGCGGGCGCGGCTGGTGAGCCGACCGGGGCGAGCCGGCCGTGGCAGTTCGGCGACCGGGAACCGTGGGAGGTGTCCCGCACGGTGCGCAACGCGGTGCTGCGGACGGCCTCGACGGGCGGCGGCGCGGTGCGGCTGGACGTGTCCGACGTGGAGGTGGTGGAAACCGAGCTGCGGTCGCGAGCCGCGGTGGCGCTGCTGGTGGACACGTCGTGGTCGATGGTGTCGGAGGGGCGCTGGCTGCCGATGAAGCGCACCGCGCTGGCGCTGCACCAGCTCATCTCCACCCGCTTCCGCAACGACGCGCTGCAGCTGATCACCTTCGGCCGGTACGCGGCGGCGGTGGAGCTGCCGGAGCTGGTCGGGCTGGAGGGGGTGTGGGAGCAGGGCACCAACGCGCACCACGCGCTGCTGCTGGCCGGGCGGCACCTGCGGCGGCACCCGGACGCCCAGCCGGTGGTGCTGATGGTGACCGACGGGGAGCCGACCGCCCACCTGGAACCGGACGGCACCGCGGAGTTCGACTACCCGCCCCAGCCCCGCACCCTGGTCAAGACGCTGTCCGAAGTGGACCGCCTGGCGAAGATGGGCGCCTCGGTGTCGGTGTTCCGCCTCGGCGACGACCCGCGGCTGGCGGCGTTCGTGGACCTGATCGCGCGGCGGTCGGGCGGGCGCGTCGTGGCGCCCGAGGTGGACGGCCTGGGAGCCGCGGTGATCAGCGACTACCTCCGCACCCGGCGGCGATAGCGGCCGGCCGTCGGCAGCCCGTCTGGCGGTGATGCGCCGATCGCACCGGCCCCACCGCCTGCGGGCGGCGCGGCTTGGCGCGGCGATTGCCGCTGCGCCGGGAGGATTTCGGCTGCACGGGGCCCGCGGCGGCTGCCGCGCCCCGCGGGGGGTAGCGCACTCCGGTCCGCCGCACCAGGAGGCGGCAGGCCGGTGCCCGCCGCCCGCGGCGCGGCGATGTGCCGTCTCCCGCCTGCCCCGCCGCCCGTGGGGTCGCGATCGCCCCCGCTAGCGGAGCCCGATCCGCATGCCCGGGCGGCGGCGGTGCACGGTCAGGTACGACAGGCCCTCCGGGCCCGCCTCGATCGCCCTGGCCTGCCCGTGCGCCAGCCACATCAGCGAGCCGGGGCCGACGTCGAGCGTCTCCTCGCCGGTGGTCAGCTTCCCGGCGCCGGTCACGACCACCAGCAGCAGGTCGAGGTCGGGCTCGGCGTGCGTGCCGATGCGTTCGCCCGCGGGCAGGTGCACGAGGTTCGCGTCGAGCTGGCGGCCCTCCTCGCGCAGCCGCCACAGGATCCCCGGCGCGCCGTCGCCCGCCGCGGCGATCTCCTGGAGGTTCGCCGGGAGGGTCTCGCTCGGGCCGTGCCGGTGTGCCGTGGTGCGCAATCCAACCCCGCCCTGTTAGTACGAAAAATCCTTGGATAAATTCAGGCCCAGGATAACCCGCGCGCAGGGGAGGCCACGATGACGCACCAGGTGTCGGGACGCCGTGCCGAAGTGCTGCGCGCGATCCGGGAGACGGGCCCGGTGGGCGTGGCCGAACTGGCCGGGCGGCTCGGGCTGCACCCGAACAGCGTGCGCTTCCACCTGGACCAGCTGGTGGCCGACAGGCTGGTCGAGCGGGCGCCGGGCCACGCGCGCGGCCCGGGACGGCCCGCGGCCGAGTACCGGGTGCCGCCGGTGGCGGCGCGGGGCCGGGACCGGCGCTACGAGGTGCTGGCGGAGATCCTGCTGACGGGCGGACCCGGCGACCCGGAGACGGCGGGCGCCGCGTGGGGCCGCCGCCTCAACGCGCGTCCGGAGACGCCCGCGCAGGTGGTGCGCATTCTCGACGAGCTGGGCTTCGAGCCCGAGCAGGCCGCCGACCCGCACCGGATCCGCCTGCGGCACTGCCCGTTCCTGGAGCTGGCGTCCCGCCACCGCGACGCGGTGTGCTCGGTGCACCTGGGCATGCTGAACGGCGCCCTCGCGGACGGCCCCCTCCGCGCGAGCCGCCTGCTGCCCTTCGCCGACCCGGACGCGTGCGTGGTGGAGCTGGAGACGGCGGCCGATGCCTGAGCCGACGCGCGAGCGTACCGCCGACCCCAGCCCCCGCGCCCAGCCGGGGCAGTGGATGGCTGGTGGGTTCGGTGGCCGAACCACCTGGCCGGCGCCGAACCGACGCTCGCGCCGCTCCGAACGCTGCCGCGGCGTGGGACGGCCGGTGG
>NZ_JBEXTZ010000114.1:0-25159 GCF_040614195.1 Amycolatopsis sp. NPDC006125 | reverse complement strand
GGCGTCCTGGACGCCGCGAAGGGCGGCCTCGCGCCGTGCTCCGGCGGCCGCGAGCGCATCGGCGGCCGCAGTGCGGGCAGCTTCGGCCTGTGCCAGGGCATCCGCGGACGTGGTGACCGCGGACTCGGCCTGGCGCACGGATTCGTCGGCCGCCCGCACCTCGGCGAACTGGTCGGCGGCGACGAAATCGAGCAGGGGCAGTGCGGCCCGGTAGTCCAGCGGCGCGCGGTTGTCCAGCACCGCGAACTCCCGGCCACGGCGGAACTCCGCGGAGACCCCGGAGTAGAAACCGGCCACGCGTGATCGGGCCGCCACGGCAGCGGACCGCGCCGCGCGCAACGCCTCGCCGGTCGACCCGCTGCCTGCCCGTGCGGCCGACAGGTTCCCCTCAGCCGCCGCGAGTTCGGCTTCCTTGCCGCTCACTTCGCTCTGCACGGCGGCGAGTTCGTCCTGGGCGCGCCGGAGTTCCTGGTACGCACTGTCCACGTCGAGTCGCGGTGCGGCCAGCGACGGCGCGGCCCCGAGCACGGCCGTCAGCCACACCACGACCAGCAGCGTCATCCTGACCACACCGAACAGACCGGCCGGCGCGGCGGAACCTGACGCGCAGCGGCGCATCAGGGCGGGAAAAGACCGGCCCGGATCGCGAGCGCCACCGCGTGCGCCCGTGACGACGCGCGCAACTTCGACTTCGCCGTGCGCAGGGCGGATCGGGCGGCGGCAGGGGTGAGACCGAGTTCGGCCGCGGTCTCCTCCGCCGTCATCCCGCGCGCGGCGCACTCCAGGACCGCGATCTCCTGCGCCGCCAGGCCGGTCACCCGGTTGCCGGGCGTCCGGGCCACCGCGGCGACCTCGGCGAGCGCGCCGAACACATTGCCCGGCAAACCGTTGCGGAGCAACGCCCAGCTGATGACGCCGTCCACGCCGGGCGGCGGTGAGGTGTCCTCGGCCAGCAGCAGCACGACCGCGGACGGCGCCGCCGCGCGGACGTCGCGGCACAGCGCGGGCACGTCGTCCACTTCGCCGTCGACGATCACGATGTCCGGATCGGACTGTCGCACGGCGCGGAGACCCGCGAGGCTGGTGTCTGCGATCTCCCACCGCGGCGCGGGACCTCCCGGCTGGGCCGACCGCAGCGCACGCGCGCGAGCCGGGTCCTCCCCGACGTACATCGCGACGAGGGCGGCCGCGGGCATCCACCAACTCCTGTGTGTCTTCAAACCGGTGACCCGAGACTAGTTGATCTTGCGCGCACCGGGCGGGTGAACCGCAATGACACTGTCAGTAGCAGTAAGCGCTTCCAGACGGACGCCTTTCCGCGGTGGTTACTATCCGAGAAGTGCACGACGGCAGCTCGCTCGACGAGTTCCCCGCAGAACTGCGCCGGATCGTCGGCGCGCAGGACTGGGACGAGCTGGAGGACTTTTGCGACCGGCACTGGCTGGCGTTGCCCGCGGACCTGGCCGCGACGCTCGTCGCCGCGCTCGGGTCGATCCCGCCCGAAGTCCTGCACGGCAGGCCGCGGCTGGTGATCGCGTGGCTCACCAACGCCCACGCGCTGGCCGGCCCCGCGGACGCGGAACTGCGCGCGTTCCTCCGGCGCTACATGGAAGTGGGTGCGCGGATGGCCAACCAGTTCGACCTGACCGCGGACGTCCCGCCCGCCACGCTGATCGCGCTGGGCACCGCGAAGCTCGTCCAGTTGCGGGGGCAGGGCAGCCTGGACGAGGCGGATGAGCTCGGCGAGCAGCTCGCGCGGCGGGTGGACGAACTCCGCCCGCTGCCGCGGGAACGGTCGACCTTGCGGCCCGGATGGCTTGCGCTGCAACGAGGTCTGACCCGGTCGCTGGCCGGTGACCTGGACGGCGCCACCGCCCTCTACCAGCTGGCGCACGAGCAGGCGCGGGCCGAGCCGCTCACGCACTTCGCCGGGATCAACGCCGCGGCGAACCTGGCCATGGTGTTCGCGCACCAGGGCCAGCAGGAGGCGGCCGCCCGCTGGATCAAGACGATGCGGTCGTACCCGCCGCCGATGCCGTCGGTCGCCTTCCTCGGCACCGTCGGGGCGACGATCGCCGAGGGCTGGCTCGCGCTCGACCGGCACGACCGGGACGGCGTGGCGGCCGCGCTCGCGGTGACCGGCGACGGCACCAAACCGATCGAGCTGTGGCCGTTCGTCGCGGCCCTGGTCGGCGCGGCCGCGCTGCATTTCGGTGATCCGGCGGACGGGCTCGACCAGCTCGAGCGGATCCGGATCAGCAGGCAGGCCACCGCCGCCGGGCCGGGCATCGCGCAGCAGGTGCTGGACCGCGCCAGGGCCGACCTGCTGATCGCCGCCGGACAGGGAAACCGCGCGCTGCGGATGCTCCGGCGCGAAACGGCCGCGGTGCCGGCTTGGCTGGCGGTCCCGTCGGCCCGGCTGCACCTGCTGGCGGGCGACCACCGGCAGGCCAGGGCGATCGCCGCGCGCAGCGTGTGGGACGCGGGCACGCCGCGCCGCGACAAGGCGCAGCTGCTGCTCGTGCACGCCGTGGCCGCGCTCCGGATGGGTGACCGGGAAGCCGCCCGCGGCGCCGTCCGGATGCTGTCCTCGGTCCGCGAGCCGGACGAGGTGGCGTCCCTGGCGACGCTGCCCGCGGCCGAACGCGCGGAACTCCTCGGCGAGATCGAGCTGACGAAGACCGCGGCCGCGCGCCTGGACCACGCGCGCCCGGTTTTCCCGGAGCGGATCGACCTGGTGGCGCTGACCAACCGCGAGCACCGGGTCCTGACCGAGCTGGCGCAGGGCCACTCGCCGCAGGAGATCGCCCGCAGCCTGGTCGTCTCCGTGGCGACGGTCCGCTCCCAGTTGCAGAGCGTCTACCGGAAGCTGGGCGCCTCCAACCGCGACGAGGCGATCATGCGCACGTACGAGCTGGGCCTGCTCTGAGCCGGGGTGGCACACGCTCGCCGGGAACACCGCCCGTCCCACCCCCTTCGACCCCAGAGCCGGACGGCGTCCGCCGGCGAGCTTCGCGGCCCCCCGCACCACTCAGACCGGGCAGGGGCCGCGGACATGACGCGGCGGGTCAGGGAGTTCGGCCGTCGCCGGTGAGGAACGCGGTGAGGTGCCGGGCCTCCTCGTCGACTGCGGTCCGCTCGGCACGGGTGAAGCGGCGCAGCGGGGTGACGGTCACGGTGTCCGCTTCGACGGTCCAGGTGGCGGCGACGCGGCCGTCGACCAGCACGACCCGCTCACCGGCCACCGAGAGGTTGCGGTGGGCGTCGTCGATGATGCGGCTGCGGTCCTGGTAGCCGAGGATCGCGTTGTCGAACGCGGGCAGGAACCGGATCGGGGCGGGCGTGCCGGGGTCGGGGCGTGGTGCGTCGGGCAGGTCGAGGAGTTCGCGGCCGTGTTCGTCGCGGAAGGCGACCAGTTCGTCGCGGATGGCGGCCACCGCGGCGGGCAGCCCGGCGAGGCCGCTCCAGGCGCGCAGGTCGGCCACGGTGGCCGGGCCGAAGGCGGCCAGGTAGCGGCGCGCGAGCGCCTGCCCGACGGGATCCGCGCCGTCCTCGGGGAGCGACTCGACGTCGCGTCCCAGCCAGGAGGACAGCCGGACGTTCTGGACGCCCGCCTTGGCGCGCCACAGCCCGCGCGGCGGCACCTGCACCGTCGGCACGAGTGCGGCGATCGCGAGTTCGCCCAGCGGGCGTGGCCCCGCGGACGGCCAGCGCCCGGCGAGCGCCCGCCCGATGTCGGCCATGGTGCGCGGCTCGTCACGGGCCAGCTCCGCCCGCGCCGCCGCGGCCACCTCGCTGGGGTCCACGCCGTCCAGCTCGCGGCGGTAGACGCCGAACACCCGCTGGCGCAGCATCGCGTCGTGACGGCTCCGCCAGGCCAGGACGTCGTCCGCCGTGACGAGGTGAATGGTGCGGCGCATGAGGTGCGTGCGGACGACCCGTCTGCCGGTCAGGAGCTCGTCGAGGGCGGCCGGCTGGAACCCCCGAAGCCGCGACCACAGCCCGACGAACGGTTCCTGCGGCTCCTGGGCCTGCAACCCGCACAGGTGGGAGACCGCGTCCACGACCGGCAGATCGGCCCGATCGAGGAGCAACTGGCGAGCCAACGCCGCCCGGTTGAGGGCCCTGCTGTCCATAGTGGTCACAGTGCCCATGGTCGCAGGGGAAGCGGTCAGGTGGTGTCCTTTTTCCGGGCTGCTGGGTGCAGATCGCCTCCTGTCGCGGGCAGGAACAGGCGGTCGAGGTGGTAGGCCAGGATCGCGTGGGCGTCGTCGGTGCTGCGCTGGCCGACCAGCACGCTGGTCCCCAGTCCGTGGCTGAGCGCCAGCAGTCTCGCGGCTTCCGCGCGGTGGTCCCTGCCGGGGTGTAGTTCGCCCCGGGTGGCGGCGTCGGCCAGGATGTCGGCGAGTTCGCGTTCGCGCCGGTTGGGGCCGTCGACGAACGGGTGCGCGGCGAGGTCCGGGTCGGTCATGGCCAGCACCGCGTACGAGGTCCATACCAGGTGGTGCGCGCGGCTCTCGGCATCGGTCGGCAGCGCCTCGGCGAGGAAGCCTTCTGCGATTGCCCGCGTCGACGACTGGACATCCCGCGTCCTCTCTCGCCAGCGTTCGACGCTGCGCCGTTCGAGGTGTTCAAGCGTGCCGTGCAACAGTTCGGCCTTGGTGTCGAAGTAGTACTGCACCAGGCTGACCGACACCCCGGCTTCCGCGGCGACCGTGCGCATCGTGACCGCGTGCAGCCCCTCGCGCGCCGCGACCCGGACCAGCGCCTCGGCGATCTGCGCGCGGCGTTCGGCGTGATCGACGATCTTCGGCACCACTTCCTCCGCTCGGTCTTTATAGTACGCATGTATATAATACGCTTGTACAGTAAAGGGGTCGACGTGGGGTCCGACGAGGCGAAAACCCGGGGCAGAGCGCTGCTGGCGTTGTCGTGTGCGGCGCAGTTCATGGTGGTGCTCGACGTCTCGGTGGTGAATGTCGCGCTGCCGTCCATCCAGTCCGCACTCGGGTTCAACGCTGCGGACTTGCCGTGGGTGGTCAACGCCTATGCCGTGGTCTTCGCCGGGTTTCTGCTGCTTGGCGGCCGACTCGCCGACGTCTGGGGACGGCGCCGGACCTTCCTGGGCGGCCTCGCCCTGTTCACCGCGGCCAGCCTGGCCGGGGGCGTCGCCGGCACGGCGGGGCTGCTCACGGCGGCGCGGGCGGTGCAGGGACTCGGCGCGGCGGTGCTCGCCCCGGCGACGCTGACCGTGCTGATGGCGGCGTTCCCCGAGGGCGCCCGGCGGACGCGGGCGCTGGCCGTGTGGACGGCGGTCGGGATAGCCGGCGGCACGGCGGGCAATCTGCTCGGCGGCGCGCTGACCGAGTTCCTGACGTGGCGGTCGACGTTGCTGATCAACGTCCCGGTCGGGGCGCTGGCCCTGGTCGCCGCGGTGAAGCTGCTGCCCGCGGACACCGGCCGGGCGTCGCGGCCGCGCCTGGACGTTCCCGGTGCCGTCGCCGTCACCGTCGGCCTGGGCGCGCTGAGCTACGGCGTCAGCCGGTTCGCGGACGGCGGCGGCCACGGGCTCGCGATCGCCGCCGTGGGAATCGGTATCACGGCATTGACGGCGTTCGTCCTGATCGAGTGGCGGGCCGCGGGGACACCGTTGATTCCGCTGCGGCTGTTCACCAGTCGCGCGATCCTGGTCGGCAATGCCGTGATGCTGCTAACCGGGGCGTGCCTGAACCCGATGTGGTACTTCCTCGCGCTGTCCATGCAGAACGTGCTGCACTACAGCGCTGTGCAGACCGGACTCGGTTTCCTGCCGCACACGCTGCTGAGCATCGCCGTCGGCACGTGGCTTACGCCGTGGCTCATGCGGTTCGTCCGGCACCAGCTGCTCATCGTCGGCGGCGCGCTCCTGGCCGCAGCCGGCTTCGGGTGGCAGAGCGCGCTCACTCCCGGCAGCGGCTACCTCGTCGGCATCGCCGGACCGGCGATCCTGATCGCGCTCGGCTCCGGCCTGCTCAACACCCCGCTGACCACCACCGTCACCGCCGGAATCGACCCGGCCGACGCGGGTGCCGCCTCGGGATTGATGAACACCACGAAACAGGCCGGCGCCGCCCTCGGTCTCGCCGTGCTCGTCGCGGCGACCGGCACGACGGCCACCACGCCTGAGCAGTTGGCCGCTGCCTACGGCCACGCGTTCCTGCTCATCGCGGCCATTCTGACGGCGGCTGCCGCGGTTGCCTTCGCGCTTCCCGGACGAGCCCGGCAGCTTGCGTCAACGGGCTCCTCGTAGCGGATCAGGCGTCCGCCGGAGCACGACGCCGCTCGCCGCGACGACCGCGATACCGCGACGAGCCGGGTAGGGCGCCGGGCTGGTGCCTCCCTCTGCGCAGCACCAGCCCGGCGACCAGATCAGTTGTCCCACGGGTGCCCCGCGACCACCGAGTTACTCCACGGATGCCCGGCGACCACCGAGTTGTTCCAGTCGTGCCCCGCCACCACGGAGTCGTTCCAGTCGTGCCCGGCGACCGCGACGAAAGCCGCCGCCGCCAGAACCGCCGTGACGATGCCCTTGATGCGCATGCCTTCCCCCTGACGAGTCGAGGTAACTGTCCCGCGCAGCGTCCCGCCACCGTGCATCACATCTGCATCACGGGCGCCCCGGCCGCCGCCGGCGAGTGGTTGTCTGGACCGCGCCATGGATATTCGGGTACTGGGGCCGGTCCAGGTGCTGGCCGGAGACCGCCCGGTGCGGGTGTCGGGGCCGCGGCAGGAACGCGTCCTCGCCGCGCTGGTCCTCGACGCCGGCCGCGTCGTCCCGGTGTCGCGGCTGGTCGAGGTGGTCTGGGACGGCGATCCCCCGGCGACCGCGGTGCGCCAGGTCCGCAACGTCACCTCGGCGCTGCGCCGCGCGCTCGTCGCGGCCGGGTTCCCCGACGACGTCCTCACCGCCACCGGCCCGGGGTTCGTCCTGAACCCGCCGGACAGCGACCTGGCGCGCTTCGAACGGCACGCCGCGGCCGAGGAGTACCGGGAGGCGCTGGCGTGCTGGCGCGGCCCGGCACTGGCGGGCGTCACCAGCCACGCCCTCGCCGGCGAAGTCGCCCGGCTGGAGGAAAAACGGCTGACGATCCTGGAAGCGCACCTGTCCCGTGCGGGCGACATCGCGGAACTGACCGCCGCGGTCGCCCAGCACCCGCTGCGCGAAGGGCTCGCCGCGTTGCTCATCCAGGCGTTGTGGCGGCAGGGACGCACCGCCGACGCCCTGCTCACCTACCGGCGCACCCGGGACCGGCTGGCCGCCGAACTCGGCGTCGAACCCGGACCGGCCCTGCGCGCCCTGCACGCGCGGATCCAGCGGGACGGCAGCGCGTGCTACCTGCCCTACCGGACGCCCGACTTCACCGGACGCAGGCGCGAGCTCGACCTCGTGCTCGGCGCCTTGCACGGCGGGAACGTCGTGCTCGTCCACGGGATGGCGGGCGTGGGCAAAACGGCTCTCGCGGTGCACGCCGCGCACCGGGCCGCTTCCCGCTTCCCCGACGGCCAGTTGTTCGTCGACCTCCACGGCTACTCGCCGGGCCGGGACCCACTGGATCCCGCGGCCGCGTTGTCGTCCCTGCTGCTCCAGGTCGGCGTCCCGGCGCCGCAGCACCCGGGCAGCCTCGACGACCGCGCCGCGTTGTGGCGAGCACGCACCTCCGGCCGGGCGCTGCTGGTCCTGCTCGACAACGCCGCCGGGGCGCACCACCTCCTGCCGCTGCTCCCGGGGTCCCCGTCCGTCGCGGTCCTCGCCACCAGCCGGCGCCGCCTCACCGCGGTCGACGGCGCGGTGCCGGTGCCGCTCGACGTCCTGCCCGAAACCGACGCCGCCGCGCTGTTCACCGCGGTCTCCGGACGACGCGACCACGGCGTGGCCCGGCTGTGCGGCGGGCTCCCCCTGGCGATCCGGATCGCCGCGTCCCGCGTGCGCCACCAACCCGGCCGGGCCGCCGAACGCCTGGCCGGCCGGCGATCGAGGCTCCGCGAGCTGCGCACCACCGACCGCGACATCGCGGCGGCGTTCGCACTGTCCTATCGCGACCTCGGCGAACCCCAGCGGTACCTGTTCCGCGTCCTCGGCATCCACCCGGGCCCGCTCGTCACCCCGGACGCCGCCGCGGCGCTGACCGGGCTCCCGGACACCGAACGCCTGCTGGACGACCTGTGCGACGCCCACCTGCTGAGCCGCCCGCACCCGGACGGGTACACGTTCCACGACCTGCTGGCCGAGTACGCCCGCGACCTCGTCCGGCCCGGCGAAGCGAGGGCCGCGCGGGACCGGTTGCTCGGCTACTACCGCGACGGCGGCGACACCGAGTGGCACGTCCGGGAACGCCCGAACCTGCGCGCGGTGGCCGAGTTCGCGCTCGCGCAGCGGTGTGAGGTCCACGCGTGGCGCATCGCCGACCACGCCGCCCAGTTCCTGCGTGTCCGGGGGCACCGGGACGACTTCGTCGCCGTGGCCCGCGCCGGGTTCGCGGCCGCGGAACGTCTCGGGGACACCGAGGCGTTGCTGCGCAGTCTCGACAACCTCGCCAACGCCCAGTGGGACAGCGGTGACCTCGACGCGGCGATGACCACGACGCGACGACGTCTCCGGCTGGCCGTCGACGATCCGGCGGCCCAGGCGAGCGCGCTGTCCCGGATCGGCACGCTGCACGGCATGCGGGGCGACTACCGGACGGCGATCACGTACTACCGGCAGGCTCTCGACGTGCCGGCCGACGAGCGTCTCACCGCGCTGGTGCTGGGCAACCTCAGCCACGCGCAGGAGATCCTCGGCGACTTCGCCGACGCGCTCACCTCGATCTCCCAGGCCCGTGACCTGCGCGAACGCACCGACGACCGGCACGGTTCGGTGCTCAGCGACGCGCAGTACGCCCACGTCCTCTCCCGGCTGGGACGGACGCGCGATGCCGTCGGAACCGCGTCCGAGGCCGTCGCGAGGGCCGTGCGGCTCGGCTACCCGTTCGGCGAAGCGTGGGCGCGCACGGACCTCGCGGACGTGCTGCTCGCCGCGAACCGGCCCGCCGAAGCCCGCGAGCACGCCGGACGCGCCCGTGACCTGCTGATGCACCTCGACCACCCCCTCCTGCTCGCCATGGCGGCCAACAGCCTGGGCGACGCGCACCACGCGCTCGGCGAGACAGCGCTCGCGCGCGAGTGCTACGGCCTGGCGCGAGAAACCGCCACGCGGGTCGGCTACCGGCGCGAGCGGGAGCGGGCAGAGCGCGGTCTCGCACGTGATCTCGGCGATACCGGCGTAACGGATCGCGGCCGTCGGCGACGAAGGCGGTGAATCGTGTCCGGCGCTCTACCGAGGGGGTGTGCTCGTGTCCGCATGGTTCCCCTCGCGCGCCAGAAGACGCGTGTGGACACTCGTGACGGCCATCGCGGTCCTCGCCGCGGGGCTGGCCGGCCTCGACTGGATCAACATCGGCGCGAACCCCGTGGGCGAGGTGGCGAAGGCGCGATCGGTCAGCCGGCTCCTGCAGCCGGAGGTGGGCGCACCGCCCCGGATGACCCGGCTCGCCGGGCACCCGCTGCTCGCCCACGACGTCAAGCTCGCCGACGTCACCTGCAAGCTCCCGCCGTTCGACACCCCGCCCGAACCGCTGCAGGCCTACTACGAGGCCGCGGTCGGGTGCATGGAAGCGGCCTGGGCGCCGGTGTTCGCCGCGCTCCGCGTGCCGATCCGGCCCGTCACGATCAACGGGGCGGACGACATCCCGCGCAACCTCTGCGGGCGGCCGTCCGCGGACGAGGCGGCCGCGATGTACTGCTCCGCGAACACCACGATCTACATGCCGCGCAGCCGCGTGCTGGTCCCCGGCGGCGACGCGCGGTACCAGCGGGCCGTGGTGCTGCCGATCCTCGCCCACGAGTACGGGCACCACATCCAGTACCTCAGCGGCATGCTCCGGGCGGCCGAGCGGGCGCAGGACGACGCAGGCCACGGTTCGGCGGCCGCGCTGGAGACGACCCGCCGCGTCGAACTCCAGGCGACGTGCTTCGCCGGCCTGTTCCTCGGTGACGCCGCACGCGGCGGATCGATCACGAAATCCGCCGCGGAAGAGATGATGGACACCTTCCACACCACCCTCAGCAGCGAAACGCACGGCTCGCGGTTGAACCAAGCCGACTGGGCGGACCGCGGCCACCGGACCAACGCCACCGCCCAGTGCGACACGTGGACCGCCCCGGCCGACGACGTGGGCTAGTTCCCCAGTGCACGCTGGGGAAGTTCCCCGAAGGTGCGAACGGGCGGTCTCAACCTGCACGACCTCACCGCCGGGGCAGCGCCGCCATGGCCGTCCTCGAATTCCGGCGGTCACCACCTCGGCATCAACACCACCCTCGGCGGCACGGCCGGCGCCAGCACGTTCGCCCCCCACCCACCTGGCGGGCAACCCGCCGTCTACACCAACGCCGACGGCGGAGAGGTGCAGCCCTTCGCGGCCAGAAAGCCGCCCTCTACCAGGGCGAGGAAGTCGCGGCCATGGTCTGCGCGCCCGGCAGCACCTGCGACTACCCCACCGGCACCGGGCTCTCCGGCGCGGATCTCACCGACGAGCAGAAGCAGCTTCTCCTCAACCCGGGCCGAACGCCTACATCGAGTTCGCCAGTCAGCAGGGTTCGGCGGGCGCCGACGTCGACGGCGTGAACACCTCCGGCTGGGGCCACGTCCACACCATCTACCGCGACCCCACCAACGAGTACGCGAACAGCGCCACGCAGCAGGAAGCCACCGGCGGCAAATGGGTGCCGGCGCCCCGCCGGCAGGCGGCACCCCACCCGCGGGCAACTGACGCCTCGACTGGCAGTACCTCTCCTGGTTGCGCTCCCGTACCCGGCGCCTTGACCTGCGCGCCCTGACGATCTTCGTGACACCACCACGCCAGCACCCGGGCCTAGATTGAACGCTGTTTGCCTTTGGTCGCAACGAAACCCGGGAGGGTGTGGATGCGCAAGCATTGGAGACCGGCGATCACCGGCGCGGTACTGGCTCTGGGATTGGCTTTGCTGCAGACGCCGTCGGCGTCGGCGGCTTCGGCCGACGGTTCCTGGTCGGTGACGCCGGTGGACGGCGGCTACCGGATCACTCTGACGCTCGACAAGCGGCTCCCGGCGCGGGACGCGTCGCCGGAACTCGCGGTCGACGGCCGGTCCCTCGGTGAGGCGCAGGAGTCCCGGGACGGCCGGACGCTCACCCTGGTGACGACCGATCCCGCCGCGGCGAACCCGTCGTCGGTGCGGGTGGCGTGGCAGGGCGTGGTGCCCGGCACGAGCACCCGCAGTGCCGCCACCGCGACCGACGTGGCCGCCGGGACGCCGATCACGTCCGCGCCCGAGGCAACGGGACGCTACGGAGTCACCCGCGCCGACTACGACTTCGGTGACACCGCGCTCCAGCTGTCCGGGTTGACCGGCGTGCCGGTCGAGGAGCGGGCCGCGGTGTGGGTGCCGGTCGGCGCGTCCGGCAAGCGGCCGGTGGTGGTGTTCCTGCACGGCCGAGCGGACGCCTGCTACGACCCGGACTCCGGCGCGTTCGACAACGCGAACTGGCCCTGCGTCAACGGCCTCGAGCCGGTGCCCAGCTACCTCGGCTACGCCCGGCCGGCGGAAACCCTCGCCAGCCAGGGTTACGTCGTGGTGTCGATCAGCGCGAACGCGATCGGCGCCTTCGACCAGAGCACGGCGTCGCCCGACCGCGGTGGCCTGGCCCGCGGCCAGCTGGTGATGGCACACCTCGACCTGCTCGCCAAGGCCGACGCAGGCACCGCGGCCGGGATGAGCACCGTGCTCAAGGGCAAGCTCGATCTCGGCAACGTCGGCCTGATGGGCCACTCCCGCGGCGGCGACGGCGTGGTCCGCGCCGCACTGCTCAACGCCGCCCGCCCCACCCCGTACGGGATCAGGGGCGTGCTCCCGATCGCCCCGATCGACCGGACCCGCCCCGCACTGACCGACGTGCCGATGGCCGTGCTGCTGCCCTACTGCGACGGCGACGTCTCGAACCAGGAAGGCCAGCACTTCTTCGAGGACTCGCGGTACACGAGCGGCACGGACACCGCGCTGAAGTCGTCGTTGCTCGTGATGGGCGCGAACCACAACTACTTCAACGACGTGTGGTCAAAGCTGTACGGCGACGACTGGGACCTCTACGTCGACCCGGCCGACCCGGCCTGCGGCAGCACCACGGCGGGCAACACCCGGCTCACCGTGGACGAGCAGCGGGCGGCAGGCGTCGCCTACACCGCCGCCTTCTTCCGCATGACCCTCGGCAGGGAAAGCGCTTTCCTGCCGATGTTCCAGTCCGGCTCCGGCAGCGCGGTCCAGGTCGGCGCGGCGACGGTGCTGCAGGCGACGCAGTCGCCCGCCGCGCAGCGGCTCGACGTCGCTCCGCTGCAGGCGCCGGCCGCCAACGTCGCGTTCTCCGGCAAGGTGCTCGGCCAGTACTGCGCGAGCATCGCCGGCGCCTCCCCGCAGAGCGGCCTGCCCTCGTGCACCGACTCCACCGCCACCAGCCGCTTCCCGTCGTTCACCCCGGTGACCCACACCGCGAACGTGCCGGCCACTCCGATGCTGCACCTGACCTGGGCCGGCGGTGGCCAGATGACGGCCGCCCTGCCGTCCGGCCGGTACGACGTCAGCGGCTACGGCGCGCTGACCCTTCGGGCGGCGCCGGACGCGGGCAACACCGCCGCGGATCTGCGGCTCACCGTCGTGGACGGCGCCGGCCGGACGCAGTCCACCACCGTCTCGGCCCTGAGCGGCGCGCTCTCGCCGCTGCCTGCAGGGAACGAGGACCTGCTGCCGAAGACGTGGTTGCGCACCGTCCGCTGGCCGGTCGCCGCGATGACCGGGGTGGACACGACCGACATCCGGCAGATCCGGATCACGACGGCGACCACCACCGGCGGGGTGCTCCTGTCCGACCTCGCGTTCACCACGCCGTCCGTCGGCACGGGTGCGCCGACCAAGCTGCCGCAACTGTCCGTCAGCGACACGACGGCCGACGAGGACGCCGGCAACGCGACGGTCGCCGTGCGGCTGTCCAAGGCGAGCAGGCTGCCGGTGACCGTGCACCTGCAGGCCATGGCCGGTCCGGGTACCCAGATCACCGCGGCGGCCCAGCAGGTCACGATTCCCGCCGGGCAGACCACCGCCACGGTGACCATCCCGATCAAGGACAACTCGACGGTGGACGCCAGTGCCGACACCCGGTACGAAGTCGTGCTCGGCTACCCCACCAACGCAGTGACCGGCAAGAACACCGCCTACGCCACCGTCCACGACGACGAAGCATGATCCCGGCAGCGGGGGTTTCCCTCACGCAAGGGGAACCCCCGGCACCGCCAGCCCGAGGACGCACCGGAAACACTCCTCGCCTTCGGGTTGTTCCTCGCCTCAACCTGACGTCCCAGGTGGAGCCGCCCCGGCTGCCCCCTGCCTCCGTCGTACACTGCGCCGTTCGGGACGGTCCGAAGGAGGACGCCACCAATGAGATCCAGTGCCCCGAACAGCTCCTACGGCTACCCGGGCCATCCGACGGGCACGGACATGCCCGGACTGATGAGGGCGGCGCGGGTACTCCTGTTCGTCATGGGTGGCCTGCAGCTCACCGTCGGCGTGCTCGTCGCCGGCCTCTTAGGCGGCATCGTCGCCAACGACGGCGGGGGCATCGCCGATGCCGTCGCCGTCGTCGGTGTGCTGCTGGGCCTGGGTGCGCTGTCGATCATCCTGGGAACGAAGTTCGCCACCGGCGGTGGCGGTGTCCGGGTCACCACGATCGTGTACGCATCGCTGATGATCGTCGCCTGCGTGGGCGGCCTGGGCCTGGGGGACGGCTTCGGCCTCATCTTCACGGGCGGCCCGGTCATCGGGTTCGCCTGTAGCGGCATGATCCTGGCGTTGATGGCCACCGCCCAGGCCGGCGCCTGGTTCAACCGCCCGCGGTAGGCGCTGAGCAGCACGGCACCCACACACGCGCGCGGGTCCCGCCGTGGCATGCCTACACCAACCCCATGCAGGACACCGAAAAGAAAATCGCCCGACCTGCTACCGTGAGCAGATCGGGCGATCTTGACGACTGTGGAGCTAAGGGGACTCGAACCCCTGACCCCCACACTGCCAGTGTGGTGCGCTCTACCTCCTGACCTGCGGGTTTGGAGAATCCGCTGGTCGGCTGGGGCAGTCTGGGGCAGTTCAGCGCCGTTCTGCGCCGTTGGACGCCGCTGTGAGCGTGGTCGTGCCCCAGAAATGCCCCAGGGGCAAATAACGTGAACCGGAACGCGAACCCGGTTTCCGCTGGCATCGCTGCACTGATCGAACGCGGACGAAGACTTGACTCTGTAGCGGGGTACGGGGTTGAGGATGGGGTATGCGCAGCAGCGAGGTAGCGGCCGAGGCGGGGGTGAACCCGCAGACGTTGCGGTACTACGAGCGCCGAGGGTTGGTCACGGAGCCGCCGCGGACCACCTCGGGCTACCGGGTCTATCCCGCGGCAACAGTGGAGACGGTGCGGTTCGTGAAACGGGCCCAGGAGCTGGGCTTCACCCTGGATGAGGTCCGTGAGTTGCTACACCTGGCCGAGGGCGGGCCGGAGGACTGCGACACCGCGACCGCCCTCGCACACGCCCGGCTCACAGCGCTGGAGGACAAGATCGCTGATCTGGTGCGAATGCGGGACTCCCTGCTCGAGCTGGTGCAGACCTGCGAGTTGCCGCGCCGGGACCGGCGCTGTCCGCTGCTACGTGCCTTGCAGACCAACCCCGGGGAGACGTGATGGAGCTGCAAATCCTCCAGGTACCCGACTGTCCGAACGCGGCTTTGCTGCGGCAGCGCCTGGCCGAGGCGATCGGCCCCGACGTCGTCGTGACCGCCCGCATGATCACCGACCTGACGGAGGCGACGTCCGCGGGGATGAGCGGGTCGCCGACGTTGCTGGTCAACGGAGTTGATCCGTTCGCCGCGCCGGGTAGCCCGGCGAGCGTGTCCTGCCGCCTTTACCGGGACGCCGAGGGCCGGGTCTCGGGCGCTCCGACGGTCACAGCCCTGCGGCAGGCGCTGCATGGTCAGCACGCGCAGGTCGCCCGGGCCCGGGCTCGCGCGCTCGCGGCCGACCCTGCCGAGCGAGCGGTGCACGGGGCGATCCTGCGCAGCTTCACCACGGACGGGACCGCCCCCGGGGCGCGCGCGTTGGAGCAGGCAGTGGCGCCCTTCGAGATTCCGGTCGATGAGGTACTGGGCCGGCTGCATGAACGCGACGTCATCCGCCTCACCTCGACGGGGGACATCCGGGCGGCGTATCCGTTCTCCGCGGTCCCCACCCGGCACCGCGTCCACCTGGCCGATGGCCCGACCGTATACGCGATATGCATGATCGACGCCCTCGGCATGCCGGCCATGCTCGACACCGACGCCACCATCACCACCACCCCACCGGGCAATGCCGGACCGATCACCGTGACCGTGACCGCCGGCCAGACAACCTGGAACCCGGCCCAGGCGGTGGTGTTCGTCGGTGCCGAGGCCGCGGCCGGCCCCTCGGCCGAAGTGTGCGGCGACCACCTCAACGCCTTTGCCGACGCAGCCGCCGCGCAGGCCTGGGCCGTCGCCCACCCCGAAGTGCCCGGCGACATACTCGACGGCGCAACCGCAGCCCAGCTCGGCAGTCGCATCTTCGGCGACCTCCTCGCACCCGAATCCGGGCAGTCAGCGGCCCCTGCGACGCCGGGTGGTACTCACGAACACATCGCCAGTTCGACCGGAACGAGCGAGAGCCCATGACGACTGACGCAGTCCAGGACCATCCCGAAACACCGCAGTCCAGGTGCTGGTGCTGCGGCGCGCAAGAGAGCGACAGCGACCTGGTTCACCTGGGTAACCATCCCGAGGTGGGAATCTGCATCCGTTGCGCCGGCTGGGTGCGACGACGCGCCAGGGAGCTTGAGGACCGGCACAGCCACGGAATCCCAGCACGGCTCCGTGGCCTGGTCCGCGGCGCCAGAGCCACCGTCATGGCCAAGGGATGGCACGAGCGGGGGCCACTCGGCGCCCTGCTGCGGCGCATCGACCGCTACCTGCCCTGACCACCGAGAAGTTGGCCGCGCAGCTGGTGATCATCGAGGTCCCTCGCCCCTGGCCGTCCGGATCAGCCGCGGCCTGCGCCCCTCAGGCGGTGGTCGGCACCAGCTCCTCGAGGAGAGCGCGTACGCGGCGGTCGATTTCGTCGCGGATGGGGCGGACGGCGTCGATGCCCTTGCCGGCGGGGTCGTCGAGTTGCCAGTCGAGGTAGCGCTTGCCGGGGAAGACGGGGCAGGCGTCGCCGCAGCCCATGGTGATCACGACGTCGGCAGCTTGCACGGCCTCGGTGGTCAGGGGCTTGGGGAATTCCTTGGACAGGTCGAGGCCAATCTCGTTCATGGCTTCGACGACGGCGGGGTTGATGGTGTCGGCGGGGGCGGATCCGGCGGAGCGGACGGTGACCCGCCCGGCGGCGTGGTGGTCGAGCAGGGCGGCGGCCATCTGGGAGCGGCCGGCGTTGTGGACGCAGACGAAGAGGACTTCGGGCTTGTCGGACACGGTAGCTCCTTGGTTCTTGGCGGTGGCTTCCAGCCGCTGCCGGGCGAAGCGGGCGGCCAGGACGGGCAGGTCGGTGCGGATGCGAGCGGTGGCGGCGAGGTGGGTGTAGGAGTCCTCGACGCAGTCGCGGACGGTTTCTGGCGAGAAGGTGCCGATGAAGTGCCGGGCGATCTCGTTGGCTTCGCGGTCGAGCAGGGTCTGCACGTGGCGGTCGGTGAGGCGGCAGTCTTCGACGTCGTGGCAGGGTTCGCCTTCGATGTGGTCCATGGCTACTCCCGGGTGGCTGGGGTGAATCGCCGGCGCAGGGCGAGCGAGACGTAGACAAGCGCAACGAGCACCGGCACCTCGATGAGCGGCCCGACGACACCGGCGAGCGCCTGCCCGCTGGTGGCGCCGAAGGTGGCGATGGCCACGGCGATGGCGAGCTCGAAGTTGTTGCCCGCCGCGGTGAACGCGAGCGTCGTGGTGCGTTCGTAGGTCAGCCCGATCGCCTTGCCGAACGCGTACGAACCGGCCCACATGAGTCCGAAGTAGACCAGCAGCGGCAGCGCGATGCGGGCGACGTCGAGCGGACGGCTGGTGATCTGGTTGCCCTGCAGGGCGAACAGCACGACGATGGTGAACAGCAGCCCGTACAGGGCAACCGGCCCGATCCGCGGCAGGAACCGGGATTCGTACCACTCGCGCCCACGGGCGCGTTCGCCCAGGCGGCGGGTGAGGTAGCCGGCGACGAGCGGGATGCCGAGGAAGATCAGCGTGCTCTTGGCGATCTGCCACCCCGACACCGACAGGCTGGTGGTGTCCAGGCCGAGCCAGCCGGGCAGTACGGCCAGGTAGAACCAGCCGAGCACCCCGAACATGATCACCTGGAACACCGAGTTGAGCGCGACCAGCACCGCGGCGGCTTCCCGGTCGCCGCAGGCGAGGTCGTTCCAGATGATGACCATCGCGATGCAGCGCGCCAGGCCGACGATGATCAGGCCGGTGCGGTATTCGGGCAGATCGGGCAGCAGCAGCCAGGCCAGCGCGAACATCAGCGCCGGGCCGATCAGCCAGTTCAGGACCAGCGAGGGCCACAGCAGTTTCCGGTCGCGGGTGACCGAGTCCAGCGTGTCGTAGCGGACCTTGGCCAGGACCGGGTACATCATCACCAGCAGCCCGAGGGCGATCGGCAGCGAGATGCCGTCGATGGCCACGGCGTCGAGGCCGGTCTCCAGGCCGGGGATCGAGCGCCCGGCGAACAATCCGAGGATCATCGCCGCGCCGATCCAGACCGGCAGGAAGCGGTCCAGCGTGGACAGCTTGCCGACAACGCCGGCGGGGGCGGTGTCGGTGGTGGTCACGCCGTCACCACCGGGGCCTCGGCGGGGGTCAGGACGGCGGAGAGCCGGGCCAGGGTCTCCGGCTGGACGCGGTAGTAGATCCAGGTGCCGCGCCGCTCGCCGGTGATCAGGCCGGACTCGCGCAGCACCTTGAGGTGGTGCGAGATCGTCGGGCCGGTCAGGTCGAAGGCGTCGGTCAGGTCGCAGACGCACGCTTCGCCGCCGTCGTGGGAAGCGATCAGTGACAGAAGGCGCAGCCGCACCGGGTCGCCGACCGCCTTGAACACCTTCGCCAGGTCCGCGGCCTGCGCCGCAGACAACGGCTCCCGCACCAGCGGCGAGCAGCACTCGGCGTCCACGATCGGCAACTGTTTCGACATGCGCCTATCTAAACAGATTTCTATCTTGACCTCCATCTATCCAAGGTGCAGGCTTTTCATCGACAGACATCGATCGTCGCGGAAACCGGAGGTGCCACCATGGGTGAGCAGGCGCAGGACGTGCGGGAACAGGTGCGTGAGCGCTATGCGGCGGCCGCGGTGCGGGCGAGCACGCGAGCGGCCGCGTCGTGCTGCGGTGGCGGATGTTCCAGCGAGGTGCCCGATCTGACTGGCGGCTGGTACGACGAGGCGGAGCGGTCGTCTCTGCCGGAGGAGGCGGTCCTGGCCAGCCTCGGCTGCGGCAACCCGCTGGCCGTGGCTGAGCTGCGCGAGGGTGAGACAGTGCTCGACCTGGGTTCCGGTGGCGGCATCGACGTGCTGTGGTCGGCGCGGCGGGTCGGCCCGGCGGGCAAGGTGTACGGGCTGGACATGACCGAGGAGATGCTCGCGCTCGCGCTGGCCAACGCCGAGAGGGCGGGCATGGCGAACGTGGAGTTCCTCAAGGGGCACATCGAGGCGATCCCGCTCCCGGCGAACCGGGTCGACGTGATCATCTCCAACTGCGTGATCAACCTGTCCGTGGACAAGCCGGCGGTGTTCGCCGAGATGTTCCGCGTGTTCAAGCCCGGCCGGCTGGGTATCTCGGACGTCGTCGCCGAGGACCACCTCACCGCCGCAGACCGGGCCGAGCGCGGGAACTACGTCGGCTGCATCGCGGGGGCGCTGACCTTCGCGGAGTACCGGGCCGGTCTGACCGAGGCCGGGTTCACCGGTATCGAGATCACCCCGACACACGAGGCCGCCGAGAACATGCACTCGGCAATCATTCGCGCGACCAAAACCAGGAACGCAGGTGGGCTGCGGGAACTACCGCTGGTGCCGACTTCATCCGAGGGGACGTGCTGCGGTTGAGCTTCAGCGCCTTCTCCGGTGTTGCTGATACATCCGGTCGACGACACTGCACACGCCTGCCGGTCAAAGAGCCGGAGCCCGGCCACTCAGCCGCTCACCGGTTCGTGGTGACAGCACACTCGGACTCGGCGGCCGATTCCTCCTGATCCGCACGGCGCCGGAAGGGAGCTGCCAGGGTTGGCAGGATGTGCCGACGGTTGTGCACCAGCGCGGCCAGGGCGAGGGCGGCGTAGACGCCGCACAGGACGTAGCGGGCGGTCTGACCGGGCAGCGCGAACTGCGCGGCAAACAGCCCGAGCAGAGTCCAAGCGGCCCAGCGCGGAAACCGCAGCGCGAGCAGTGCGGCGACCCCGAGCAGGGTCTGGGTGGCGGTGAGCAGGAACTCCTCGACCTGGCGGGCGTCCAGGTGCAGGGCTGCCGTACCACCGCCGACGAAGTAGGCCAGCGGCAAGCTGCCGACCAACAGGGTCCACTGGTTGACCTTGCTCGAGATCAGCGTGCCGATCGCGTCGGCACCTTTGCCGCGGACGGCGAACAGGATCGCCACGATGAACTCCGGTGCCTCCGAGGCCAGCGGCGCCAGCCACTGCACCAGCAGGAACTGATCGATCCCCAGCTGCGTCCCGGTCGCGATCAGCGCATGTGCGAAGGGTTCCGCGCAGGCCACGATCACCACCGCGGCGAAGGCGAACAGCCCCACCACCAGAGCGCGCCTGCCTCGCTTCGGGAGTTGCGCGATGGTCGCCGCAGGACCGACCAGATGCGGTTCACCGGCCTCGGCTCGGGAAACCTTCCACAGGTAGAACACGAAGAAGCCGAGCAGCGCGAACCCGAGCAGCAGCGGGATCTGGCCGGTGAGGGGAATCAGGAAGGCCACCACCGACGCGATCGCCAGGAAGCCCAGCTCCACCCGGTAGCCCGACTCCAGAACCAGCGCGCGCACGCTCTTGCCGCTACGGCGCCTGGCCAACGCCAGGGTGATGAGCACGACGACGGACCAGCCCAGGCCCAGCAGCAACCGGTTCGACCCAGTCATGTTCGCCGCCGCGTAGGCCACGTAGTCCGGATTGGACCCGGCGGTGTAGGCGAAGTACAGGTCCACCGCGTATTCCGGAAGCACCGCGATGACGGCCAGGATCGCGATCGCCAGCCCACCGGAGATGTCGACCTGTGCGGCCTCCGCGGCCCAGGCGAGCACGAACGAGGCCGCGACCACCGCCATACCGAACAGGAGCAACCCCACCACAGGCGCCGGCGCCAGCCCGGATGACCGCAGCACCAACGCCGGAACGGTCAACGCGACGCACAACGTCAGCGGGCGCAGCAACTTGCCCAACATGAAACAGGTCCTCCCGGTCGCAACCGCGCCGACCGGGAGACCGCGAGAGGGCCTCGGCCAGTCGGTACCAGCAGCTGGCCGAAGGTCTCGCCCACCACGGCGCCACAAGGCCGGGGCCCCGCAACCGGAGACCGGGCGGCCTCAGCGTGTCGGCGTGCGGGCTTACGGGCTACTCCCCTTCGGAACGCCTTTCACCCTCCACCCGGTTTCGTTGTTTTCGCAACCAACGGAGTGGATCTAGGCAGATGATGACAACGGATACCGAATGCGGAAGACTCGAGATCGTCATGCCGAACTTTCCCCAGCGGGCTACCACAGAAGCGGCCACCACCAGCGCCGCGGCGGAGCCGTCGGCGCCCCAGATCGCGGCTGCCGCGGCGACGTTCGCGTTGCTGTCCAGCCCGCCCCGGCTACACCTGGTGTGGTTGATCACACACGGCTCCTACGACGTGGGCACCCTCGCGCAGCGCGTTGGCATCAGCATCGCCACCGCCAGCCAGCACCTGGCCAAGCTGCGCCTGGTCGGTGTCGTCACCGCCCGTCGGGAAGGCCGTCGGCACCTCTACACCGTCGAAGACCCGCACATCGTCAAGCTGGTCGAGGAGATCTTCGACCACATCGCTCCCGACGGCACCCTCGCTCCAGACCCCCCTCGGTGATCCAGCACGGACCACCGCGCGGCCATCAGCTGACACGCGGGGCTGAGGCCGACCTCAGCCCCGTTGTGTCACGCTGAGCTGGAAGGGACGGGTCATGGATCGGCGGGCCGTGCACGAGCAGTGGGAACGCGACCGTGCCACCTTCCACGCGCTGTTGGCCGCCGCGACGGCCGACGACTTGCGCCGGCCGTCGCGCGGCACCCGGTGGACCAACTGCCAACTGTTGTTCCACATGCTGTTCGGCTACCAGGTAGTGCGGGCTCTGCTGCTGCTGGTGCGCGTGTTCGGGCGCCTGCCGGATCCGGTGAGTCGTGGGTTCGCCCGGGCGCTGGATGCCGGGACGGTGCCGTTCGACGTCGTGAACTACCTGGGCTCCTGCGGCGGCGCCCTGCTCGGGCCGCGGTGGATGACCTGGTGGTTCGACCGCATCATCGCGTCCCTGCACCGCAGCCTCGACCGCGCGTCCGAAGCCGACCTCGGGCGTGGCATGCACTATCCCACGCGCTGGGATCCGTTCTTCGCGCCTCGCATGACCCTGGCCGACGTCTACCGGTACCCGGCCCGGCATTTCGCCTTCCACCAGCGGCAGCTCACTTTCACCGCTTGAGCAGCCGCCGGGCCAGGTAGGCGGCGTCGCGGCCGACGCCGCGGAGGGTGGCCGAGGAGAAACTGCGCTGCCATTCCAGCCCGACGAACCCGAGCCCGGGATGGCTGGTGGACAGGCCACGGTGCTGCTTCGGCGCTCCGGTCGGGTCGAGGGCGCCGAGCTTGTCCAGGTAGGTCAGTCCAGGGCGGAACCCGGTGGCCAGGATGATGGTGTCCACCCGCTCACGGGTGCCGTCGGGCCAGGTCAGTGTGTCGCCGTTGATGGTGGTGAACATGCGCCGCTGGTCGGGCTTGCCGGCGTCGATCGCGGCGTGGTAGCCGCCGGTGTCGAGGACGAGCATGCTCGGCTTGGTGCGCAGCCACGGCCCGATGGGCAGGACGTCGAAGCCGGTAATGGTGAACCAGAAGTGCACGTCCCGGCCCAGCGGTTTCTGCGTGGCGTAGCGGATCGGCTTGCGCGTGGCGAGCGTGACGTGGGAGTGCGGCGCGAGGTCGACGGCGATCTGCACGGCGGAGTTGGCCGCGCCGACCACCACCACGCGCTGCCCGGCGAACGGGCTGGGTTCGCGGTACTCGCTGGAGTGCAGGACCGTGCCGGCGAACTCGTCAAGCCCGGGCAGCGCCGGCCGGTGCGGGGAGGTGAACGCGCCGGTCGCGGCGACGACGATCGGCGCGGAGAACTCGGCGCCCGCCTCGGTCGACACCAGGAACTCCCCGTCGGGCCGGGTCACGGCGGTGACCCGCTGGCCGGTACGGATGTCGGCGTCCAGCGCGGCGGCGTAGCGGCGAAGGTAGTCGATCACCTCGTCGCGGTGCGGGTAGCGGTTGGGGTCGCCGGGGAAGGCCAGGCCCGGTAGTGAGCTGTAGCGGGCCGGGGAGAACAGGTGGAGGCTGTCGTAGTAGTGCGGCCACGAGCCGACCGGTTCGTCACCGGCCTCCAGCAGGACGGGCTTGAGCCCGCGCGCCTTGAGGGCGTGGACCGAGGCGAGGCCGGCTTGGCCGCCGCCGATCACGATGGCATCAGGCATGACGAAGAAACCCTTTCACTACAACGAGTTGAGAAAGGCAGCTACCGGGCAGACCGGCGAGGGATGCTCGCGAGGGAGAACATCACGGCCGCCGCGGCGATGAGGGCCAGCACGCCGAACGTGGGCGCGTAGCCGCTGAGCCCGGTGGCGATCGCGGCGCCCGCCCACGGCGCGAGCGACATGGTGACCGTCAGCGGCGCGGACAGCAGCCCCGTGAGCCGTCCATAGTGGACCGCTCCCCACCGGTCGGTGATCGCGGTGGCCTGCAACAGTGTGAACACGCCGCGGGCCATCCCGGCGACCACGGCCGCGATGACGAGTGCGGCTGCCGTGGTCAGCAGGCCCAGCACCGCCGTAGTGGCTGCCACCGCGGCGAGAATGATCGCGGTGCGGACACGGACGCTGGTGTGGCGGGTGAAGGTCGTGTAGCCGAGGCGGCCCAGCATCTGCCCGGCCCCACCGAGGCCGAGCGCGACGGCGGCGGCACCTGGGCTGAGCCCGCGCTCGGTGAGCAACGGCACCAGGTTGATCACCACCGCGAACGCGGCGAACGCGGACAGACTCAACGCCACCACCAGCGCCACAAGCGGGGCTGCGCGCGATGCGTCCGGGATCGGTGTGCTCGGAGTGCGCGGGGTGCTCGTGCGGTTCGGGATCCGGCCAGTGCCCCCGCAACCCCCACACGTGGCCCGGGATCGTGATCACCGCCAGGACGACGGCGAGCACGAGGTAGGTCTGCCGCCAGTCGACGTGGGAGGCCAGCGCGGCGGTCAACGGGGCGAACACCGTCGACGCCAGCCCCGCCACCAGGGTCACCACGGTCAACGCGCCCACCCGGCGAGGCCCGTACCAGCGGGTCAGCGCGGCGAACGCCGGCGGGTACAGCGTCGCGCCCATCGCCACCCCGGCCAGCAGCCACGCCGCGACGAACCAGGCGAGGTTCTGCGCGGTCGCGATCGCCACCACCGCGGGCACCGCGAGGATCGAGCCGCCGGTCATCAGCCACCGCGGCCCGTGCCGGTCCAGCCACCGGCCCACCGGAATGCCGGCGAGCGCGGCGACCAGCTGACCACCCGAGAAACCTGCGGTGATCCAGCTCGGCGACCACCCGGTGGCCTTCGCGATGTCGGTGGCCAGCACGGGGAAGGCGTAGTAGAGCACGCCCCAGCTGGTGATCTCGGTGACGCACAAGGTCACCAGGACCCGGCGCAGCCCAGCCCTCGACAGGGGACCCGGGCTGCGCGGACGCATCGACCGTCACCGGTCCGTCGAGGGGGCGGCCAGCGAAATCAGCTCCGGCTCGGCCGGGGCGCCACAGCACCCGCCCGAGGAGGCGTCCGCCGCGGGTTCGTCGAACAGGCCCGCCCCGCCGCACACCCCGGTCTCGGCCAGCACCAGCTCCACCCGCCCGGCCGCCTCGTGGTCCCCGGCCAGTGCGGCGGCGATGGAGCGGACCTGCTCGTACCCGGTCATGGCGAGGAAGGTGGGTGCGCGGCCGTAGCTCTTCATCCCGGCCAGGTAGACGTTCGGCTCGGGGTGCGCGAGTTCCTTCGCGCCGTGCGGGTAGACGGTGCCGCAGGAGTGCACGTTCGGGTCGATCAACGGCGCGAGCGCGACCGGCGCCTGCAGCGTCGCGTCCAGCTCCAGCCTGACCTCCGACAGCCAGGACAGGTCCGGCCGGAACCCGGTCACCACCACGACCTCGTCCACAGCCTGGACCGTGCGGCCATCCAGTGAGCGCAACACCAACAGCCCGTGCTCGTCGCGCTCCACCGCCTCGGTGCGGAACCCCGCGACCACCTGCACCAGCCCGGCGTCCACGGCCGCCTTAGCGCGCAGTCCCAGTGCTCCGCGCGCCGGGAGCTGGTCCGCCTCGCCGCCACCGAAGGTGTTGCCTACCGAGCCGCGGCGCAGGATCCAGCTGATCCGCGTCCCCTCAGTGCGGGCCAGGTCGGTCAGAGCAACCAGCGCCGTCAACGCGGAGTGTCCGCTGCCCGCGACCGCGACGTGCTTGCCGGCGAATCGTTCCCGGAGCATCGGGTCGTGCAGGTCGGGCACCTGGTAGGTGATGCGGTCGGTAGCAGCCCGCTCGCCCAGGGCCGGGAGGCCGTCGCCGCCCAGCGGGTTCGGGTTGGTCCACGTCCCGGAGGCGTCGATCACCGCCCGCGCGGTGATCAGTTCCTCGCGCCCGTCGGCGTGGCGCACGTGCACCGTCAGCGGCTCGGTGTCGCGCCCGTGGTCGACCACGCGGTCCCGGCCACGGCGCGCCACCCCCACCACCTCGGCG
>NZ_JBEXTZ010000113.1:0-25225 GCF_040614195.1 Amycolatopsis sp. NPDC006125 | reverse complement strand
GGCGCGGCGGGCCGCGCAGGCACCCCGGCCGCGGGCGGCATGGCCCCGCACGGCGGCAAGGGCCAGGGTGCGGAGGACAAGGAACACCGCGTCGCGGACTACCTCGAAGGCGACCCCGACCTCTTCGAAGGCGGTGACGTGGTCGCCCCGCCGGTCATCGGCGACTGGAAGAAGAACAAGCAGGAAGAGAAGAAGTAACCCTCGTGTCCTACGAAGTCGACCCAGACGAGCTGCGCACGCACGGCAGTCACCTCGACGCCCTGTCCGACCGGCTGAACACCGCGGTGGACGCCGCCAACACGGTCGTCATGGACGACTCCGCCTACGGCCTGCTCTGCGCCTTCCTGCCGCCGATCGTGAACGCGACGACGCAGGGCGACGCGGTCGAGGCGCTCAAGGCCGCGGCCGAGGGCGTGCGGATCACCGCGGAGAACATCCGCACCGCGGCCACCAGCTACGAGGACCAGGACGCGACCAACGCCGAGCCGTTCGAGCGGCAGCTGCGCGAGGCCACCCCGGTGAGCCCGCGGATCGGCACGGTGATCCGGTGACGTCGGCGAACGGACTGGGCGACCTCATGCGCGACCCGGACGAGGCGGCCGCGCGGATGAACGCGTGGGCGCAGGGGCTGGCGGAGAAGGCCGAGCGCTACCGCGCGGCGCAGGCGCGTACCGAGGAGATCCGGCTGACCTCGGCCAACACCGACGGCTCGGTGCGCGTCACGGTCCGCGCCGACGGCAGCGTCACCGATCTGGACCTGTCCGGGCGGGCCCGCACCATGCCGCTGGACGAGCTGTCCGCGCAGATCCTGGCCACCATGCGCCGCGCGCAGGCGGGCATCGCCGCGCAGGTCGCCGAGGTGATGCAGGAGGAGGTCGGCGACGAGGACCCACAGACGCGCTCGCTGCTGGTCGACAACCTGCGCAGCCGGTTCCCCGATCCGGACGCCGACACCGACGACGAGCAGGCGGCCGCCGAACCCGCCGAGGAGCGGCCGCAGGCCCGCACGGACGACGACGAGGAGAACAACCCGTGGTGAACCCCCTGGTCGCGCAGGAGCAGAGCTCGACGACCGCGATCTCGGGGATCTCCCTCCTGGAGGGCGCGCAGGACCTCAAGAAGGCCATCGAAAGCGGCGACTGGGCCGCCGGCGCGCTGGGGGCCGCCGCGGCCGGGCTCGACGCGCTCGGGTTCGTGCTCGACCCGTTCGGCTCGATCCTCGCCGCCGGCGTCGGCTGGCTCATCGAGCACGTCGGCCCGCTCAAGGACGCCCTCGACGCGCTGGCGGGCAACCCGGACGCGGTCAAGGCCCACTCCGAGACGTGGAAGAACATCGCCGCCGAGCTGGGCGAGATCGGCACCGACCTGGCCAACGCGGTCGACACCGACCTGACCGGCTGGACCGGCCCGTCCGCCGACACCTACCGGCAGCAGGCCAAGGACGTCGGCGACCTGCTCGCCGCGGCGAAGGAAGCCGGGGAAGGCACCGCCAGCGGCATCGAGACCGCGGGCACCGTCGTCGCCGCCGTGCGGACCCTGGTGCGCGACATCATCGCCGAGGTCGTCGGGCACATGATCTCGTGGGCGCTGCAGGTGATCGCCACCCTCGGCATCGCGCTGGCGTGGGTCGTGCCGCAGGTGATCAGCGAGGTCGCCAAGACCGCCGCCAAGATCGCCGACCTCACCGGGAAGCTGACCCACGCGCTCAAGGCGCTCTCGGAGCTGCTGAAGAAGGCCGGCGGCATCTTCACCGACACCGCGGGCAAGCTGAAGAAGATCAAGACCGACAAGCCGCCGACGTCGGCCAAGCCGGACAGCCTCCCCGCGGGCCCGAAGAGCGTCGACCCCATGGCGGGCAAGGGCGGCGGCACCATCCCGAACAGCACGCCGAAGACCCCGCCACCGGACGCGGCGAAGGTCGCCCCGCCGCCCAAGCTCAACGACACCCCGGGCGACACGACCAGGGCATCGTCCACACCGGACACCCCGCCGGTCTCGGCCCCGCCGAAGCTGGACGGCCCGCCGCCGGGTGGCGCGGCCAAGTCCGCACCCGAGCCCGGCCCGGCCCCCGTGTCGGCGCCGCCGAAGCTCAACGACGTCACCACGCCGTCCGGCGCCCCGAAGAGCCCGCCGAAGACCGACGGCACGCCGAAGCTGAAGGACCAGGGCGACAACCCGCGCTCGATCGAGAAGCTGCGCTGCGAGAAGGACCCGATCGACGTCGCCACCGGGCAGATGGTGATGACCGAGGTCGACGCGGAGTTCCTCGGCACGCTGCCGCTGGTGTTCGAGCGCACGCACTTCTCGTCGTTCCGCGCCGGACGGTTGCTCGGCGCAGCCTGGGTGTCCACACTGGACCAGCGGCTGGAGGTGCACGACCGCGGCGTGAGCTTCGCCGCCGCCGACGGAACGCTCCAGCACTTCCCGCACCCGGCCGACGGCGCCTGGACGACGGCGGCCCGCGGCCCGCGGCGCTCACTCACTCGCACGGACGACGGCGGGTACCTGATCGAGGACCGCGAGCAGGCGCGGGTGCTCTACTTCGCGCCCGGCTCCGGTGAACTGCCGCTGACCTGGACCGGCGACCGGCACGGCAACCGGATCGAGTTCGTCCGCGACGAGCGCGGCCTGCCCGCCGAGATCCGGCACAGCGGCGGCTACCGTGTCCGCGTCGAGACCGACGGCGAGCGGATCACCGCGCTGCACTCGGTCGCCGCGGGCGGCGAGGTCGAGCTGGTCCGCTACGGCTACACCGCGGGCCGCCTCACCGACGTCACCAACGCCTCCGGCGCGCCGTTCCGCTACTCCTACGACGCGGCCGGCCGGGTCGTCGCCTGGGCCGACCGCAACGGCGAGTGGTACCGCTACGTCTACGACCACGCCGGCCGCGTGGTGCGCACCGAGGGGTCCGGCGGGTTCCTCACCGGCACCATGGAGTACAGCGACGGCGTCACCTACTCGACCGACTCGCTGGGCCACCGCACGGAGTTCCACCTGAACGCGGCGGGCCAGGTGGTCCGGGAGGTCGACCCGCTCGGCCACGCCACCGCCTTCGAGTGGGACGACGCCGACCGCCTGCTGAGCACGACCGACCCGCTGGGCCGCACCACCCGGTACCGCTACGACGACGATGGCGACCTGGCCGCGGTGATCCGGCCGGACGGCGCGGAGACCACGATCGAGCGCGACGCCGCCGGCCTGCCGGTGGCCATGACCGAGGCACCCGGCGTCGTCACGCGCTGGGAGTACGACGAGCGCGGCAACCTGAGCCGCGTGACCGAGCCCGACGGCGCGGTCACCACTTACACCTACGACGCGCGCGGCAACGTCACCGCCGTCACCGACGCGCTCGGCAACACGCTCACCGTGGCCTGCGACGCGAGCGGCCTGCCGGTCGCCGTGACCGACCCGCAGGGCGCCGTGACCCGGTACGACCGTGACCGGTTCGGCCGTGTCGCCGCGATCACCGGCCCGCTCGGCGAGGTGGAGCGCTTCGGGTACACGGTGGACGGCAAGCTCGCCTGGCACCGGCACGCCGACGGCGCGCTCGAACAGTGGGTGTTCGACGGCGAGGGAAACAACCGGGCGCACACCGACGCGACCTCGGCGGTGACCCGCGCCGAAGTCACCCACTTCGACCTGCCTTCGGCCGAGATCCGGCCGGACGGCACCCGCGTCTCCTTCGCCTACGACACCGAGATGCGGCTGACCGCCGTCACCAACGAGCAGGGGCTCGTGTGGCGGTACACCTACGACCCGGCGGGCAACCTGGTGCGGGAGACCGACTTCACCGGCGCCTCGGTCGGCTACCGCTACGACGCCGCCGGGCAGCTGGTGGAGCGGACCGACCCGGCCGGGCAGACCACCACCTACCGCTACGACGCGGCGGGCAACCTGGCCGAGGAGACCACCGGGGGAGTGACCACCCGGTACACCTACAGCACCACCGGCTGGCTGCTGTCGGCCGAGGACGGCACGAGCCGCGTCACCTTCGAGCGGGACGCGGCGGGCCGGGTCCTCGCCGAGACGGTCAACGGCCGCACGGTCCGCTCGGTCTACGACGCACAGGGCCGCCGCGTCCGCCGGGTCACGCCGTCCGGCGCGGACAGCGTGTGGGAGTACGACGCGACCGACCAGCCGGTCGCGGTGCACGCCGCGGGGCGGGCGCTGCGGTTCACCCACGACCTGGCCGGCCGCGAGGTGCGGCGTGAGTTCGGCGCGGCCGCCCTCACCCAGTCCTGGCTGCCCGGCGGGCTGCTCGGCGCGCAGACCCTCACCGGGCCGGCCGCACCGGCCGGTCACCGAGCCTTCAGCTACCGGCCGGACGGCCTGCTCACCGGGATCGAGGACACGCTGACCGGCCCGCGCGGTTTCGCGCTGGACAACCGCGGCCGCGTGACCGGGGTGCGCACGCCGCGCTGGCACGAGCGGTACGTCTACGACGCCGCGGGCAACGTCACCGAGGCGGTCTGGCCCACCGCGACCGACCAGGACCTGCTCGGACCGCGGGCCGTCGCGGGCACGGTGGTCACCGCCGCCGGCCGCGCCCGGTACGCCCACGACGGGCAGGGCCGGGTCGTGGCGCGCGACCGCGGCGGGCAGGTGTCGCGGTTCTCCTGGGACCCGCGCGGACGGCTGGCGGGTGTGCTGACGCCGGACGGCACGTCCTGGCGCTACACCTACGACGCCTTGGGCAGGCGGATCGCGAAGGAGCACCTCGCCGCGGACGGCGTGCACGTGCTGGAGCGGGTCGACTTCGCGTGGGACGGCCAGGTGCTCGCCGAGCAGGCGGTGTCCACACCGGACGGTGCGCGGGTGACGGTGTGGGACTACGAGCCGGACAGCTTCCGCCCGCTGCTCCAGCGGGATCGGCTGCCCGGCCAGGAGCTGGTCCACGCCGTCGTCACCGACCCCGCCGGCGCGCCCGCCGAGCTCGTCACCGACCAGGGCGGCATCGCGTGGTACGCGCGGACGAGCCTGTTCGGCGCCGTGGTGGAGCGGTCCGCGGGCCCGGTGGACACGCCGCTGCGGTTCCAGGGCCAGTACGCCGACGCCGAAACCGGGCTGCACTACAACTTCTTCCGCTACTACGACCCGGCGCTCGCGCGGTACCTGAGCCCGGACCCGCTCGGGCTCGAAGGCGGGCCGAACCCGCACGCCTACGTCGGCAACCCGCACGCGTTCGCCGACCCGCTCGGGCTCACCCCGCAGAGCTGCTCGGCCGGCGGCACGTCGAAGCAGAGCACGGGCAAGCGCAAGAAGCCCGCGCTGACGGTCAACACGAACGTCCCGGCCGTCCCGGTGACCAAGAACTCGCCCGGCGGAAGCCTGTACCAGCAGCTGTCCCCGGGCGGGAAGTACGGCGCGCAGAAGACGGACAAGCAGGGCAAGCCGAAGTTCAACCGCAAGGGCGAGAAGGTCTACAAGTACAACCGGCGCGAGGCGGCCGGGTACGACAACCCGAGCCACGACCACGGCAACATGCTGCCGCTGTGGAAGGACGCGGCGAAGTCGCCGATCCCGATCGACCCGGTGACCGGCCAGGAGATCAAGGGCAAGCAGCTCAAGGACTGGCTGATGGACCCGAACCGGCGCTTCGACACCAAGGAGCCCGGCGACGCCGGGTACGCCGGGCTGCCGGGCAACGAGATCAAGGGGCACGGCAAGGGCGTCCTCGGGCACGAGCCGTCGGCCAGCACGCACTGGAACCACCACGGCGGCATGCAGAGCACTCGCGCGGACAACCTGGAGCACAACAAGGAGACGAGCACCTACCACGGCATCGAGGACCGCGGCCGCTCCAACGCCAGCGGTTCGTCGGAGGAGCGCTACGAGAGCCCCGGCCCGGACAACGGCGCGAACCGCGCGTTCTGGGACCGGGACGACCCGGGCTTCAAGGACCAGGGCGGGCCTTGGCACTCGTGGCAGAAGATCGCGCCACCGCCGAACGCCGCCGGCCCGGCCGGCCCGTCCACACCGGACAGCCCCGCGTCGCCGGACGGCCCGCCGGCGAAGCGCCCCCGCCGCGACAGTGACGTGAGCATGGCGGACTGACCACTTCCGGCGGTCAGGCACGGCCCGCTGCGCTGCGACCCGGACGGGCGGCCGATCGCCTTCACCGGCACCGCCGTGTGGGAGGTGCGGGACGGCAGGCTCGCACGCAACTGGGTCGAGCGCGCGTCCTGGGAACTGCGCCAGCGTCTGACGGCCTGACCCGCGCGGGTGCCCCGGAGAGCGGGGCACCCGCGGCGGTGTCAGCCCGGCAGCAGCTCGCTCAGCTCCTCGGCCGGGTGGGGCGGCGTGGCCAGGGCCGGGTCCGCGGGCGCCTCCACTGTGCGCGGTGCCGGGTTGCGGTTGACCAGCAGGCGGAACACGTCCGGCCGGGAGTAGTGGCCGACCGGGTCGGCGGCGGACTTGGCGATCGCGATCAGCGCGGGGTCGAGGTCGGCGTAGAGGATGCCCTCCTCGGTCTCGGCGAGCGGTTCGGCCAGCGGCGTGCCCTCGGGGCCGAAGATGCGGGCGAAGCCTCCGCCGCGCCGCAGCAGCTGCCGCTTGGCTTCGGTGTCACAGAACAGGTCCTGCGCCGCTTCGCCGATCACCGAGCACGCGGCGAGCACGAAGGCCTGGCCCTCGACCGCGTACACCAGGCTCGCGGCGGTGTTCACCTCCGGCCCGAGCGCGGTCGCCGCGCCGCGGTAGACCGAGAAACTCGGCCACGACGCGACGTGGATCTCCTCGCCGAGGCTGTACATCGCGTACTTGGTCAGCGGCTGGAAGTGCTCCCAGCAGTTCAGCCCGCCGATCCGGCCCAGCGGCGTGTCGTGCACCTGCAGGTCGCTGCCGTCGCCCTCACCGTACACCGAGCGCTCGACGTGGGTGGGCTTGAGCTTGCGGCGCACCGAGATCAGCTCGCCGGTGTCCGAGATGAACGCCTGCGACATGTAGAGGCTGCCGCCGTCGCGCTCGCTGAACCCGAGCACCACGTGCACACCGTGGTCGGCGGCGGCGCGGCGGAGCCGCCGCATCTCGTCGCCGTCGCGGGTCATCGAGTTCGCGGCGTACCGCGGCACGAACGCCATGCCCGCGGCGGGGGAGTCGAGCCAGATCCACCACGGGTAACCCGGGACGAACGTCTCGCCGAACGCCACCAGCTTCGCCCCGCCCCGCGCGGCCTCGCCGATCAGCGCGACCGCCTTCTCCACGCTGCCCGCCAGGTCCAGCCACACCGGCTCCGCCTGCACCGCCGCGACCCGAACCGTGCTCTCCATGACGCCTCCTCCGTGCTTTCCGTTGGTGGAGGGCATCATGCGGCGGGCGGGCGCCCGCCGGACTGTCCGCGCGTGCCGGGGTCACTGACCGCGTGTGCCACCCGGGGTCGTGCCGAACTCGGCGCGGAAGGCGCGGTGGAACCCGGATTCGCTGTCGAAGCCGCAGCGCGCGGCGATGGTGGCGACCGGCCGGTCCGGGTGTGTGCGCAGCATTTCGCGGGCCTGCTCGAGCCGGATCCGGCGGATCTCCCTGGCGACGCTGCCGGGCGCGAACACGCGGTACAAGGTGCGCCGGGAGACGCGGCAGGCCCCCGCGACCATGTCGACGTCCAGCCGGGGATCGGCCAGGTTGCGGCGGATGAACGCGACCGCCCGCTCCCGGACGAGGGCACGCGCCGGATCGGGCGCGGGCTCGGTGCGGGCCGCGAACGAGGCCGCGGCCGACAGCAGGCCGAGCGCGTGCGGCAGCAGCGGGGTGGCGGTGCCGGCCTTCGCGGCGCCGGCCAGTGAGGTGAAGAACGCGGGCACCACCTGACCCGGCCCGGGGCCGAGCGTGCGGGCGGTGAGGGCGCGGGTGTCGCGCAGGGCCAGCTCCCGCTTGGGCACCTGGACGACCAGCTGGCGGAAGTCGTCGTCGAAGCGCAGCGTGTAGGGGCGGGTGCTGTCGTAGAAGGCCATGTCGCCGCCGGTCAGCTCGGCGACGCGGCCGTCCTGCTCGACCCGGCCGCGGCCGCGGAGCTGGATGCTGGCGAGCAGGTACTCGTCGGCGCCGCGGGCGATCAGGCTGCGGGTGCGGCGGACCACCTGCCCGCCGGCGACCACAGTGGACAGTTCGAGCGCGCCGACCGGAACGTGCTCGATGCGCCCGGCGAACGGCCCCGCCGTCACCGGGGCGGCCGCCAGCTGGACGAATGTCTCGCAGATCATCTCCCGCCAGTAGGCGAACGCGTCCTGCGCGGGCACCTGCGAGGTGCTCAGCTCCACCCGGGACTGCCGGTCCATCCCGGGATTGTCACCCCGCGCGGGGCTCCTGTCGAGCCCGGCGTGCTTGACGCGAATTAGAACCTGTTCTACCTTCGCCAGGTCGGCGTCTGTAGAGGTGAAGGTGGGCAATGATGCGAACCCGTGCGGCCGCGCTGCTCGAACAGCCGGGCAAGTGGCAGATCGTGGACATCGACCTGGACGAGCCGAAGGAGCACGAGGTCCGGGTCCGCTTCGCGGCGGCCGGCCTGTGCCACTCCGACGACCACGCGACCACCGGTGACATGCCGACGCCGCACCTGCCCCTCATCGGCGGGCACGAGGGCGCGGGCGTCGTCGAGGCGGTCGGGCCGGGCGTGCGCAACCTCGCCGTCGGGGACCACGTCGTCGCGCAGTTCGTGCCCTCCTGCGGGCGCTGCGAGGCCTGCTCGTCCGGCCGCGGCAACCTCTGCGACCTCGGCATGTACGCCCTGAGCGGCTGCATGGCCGACGGCACCTACCGCGCCCACCTGGACGGCGCGGACGTCGCCCAGATGACCATGGTCGGCACCTTCGCCCAGCACGCGATCGTGCCCGAGTTCTCCCTCACCAAGATCGACCCGGAGATCCCGTTCCACGTCGCCGCCCTGCTCTCCTGCGGGGTGCCGACCGGCTGGGGCTCGGCCGAGTACGGCGCCGAGGTGAAGGCCGGCGACACGGTGATCGTGATGGGCGTGGGCGGCGTCGGCATGAACGCGGTGCAGGGCGCCCGCGCCCGGGGCGCCGCGTACGTCCTCGCGGTCGACCCGGTCGCCTTCAAGCGCGACAAGGCCCTGGAATTCGGCGCCACCCACGCGTTCGCCGACATCAACGAGGCCGCGGACTTCGCCCGGTCGGTCACCAACGGGCAGGGCGCGCACTCCGCCGTCGTCACCGTCGGCATCACCACCGGCGACCACGTCGCGCAGGCGGTCAACGCGATCGGCAAGTTCGGCACCGTCGTGGTCACCGGCATCGGCGACGTCAAGGACGAGGGCCTGCCGATCAACCTGTGGGCGCTGTCGATGATGCAGAAGCGCATCCAGGGCGTCATCTTCGGCATGGGCACCCCGAGCTACGAGATCACCCGGCTGGCCCGCATGTACCAGGCCGGCACGCTCAAGCTCGACGAGCTGATCACCACGACCTACCGGCTGGACGAGGTCAACCAGGCCTACGCCGACATGCACGCCGGGCGCAACATCCGCGGCGTCATCCTGCACGAGAGCTGATCAGCGCGGCGGGCGCAGGCACGCGGCGGCGACGACGCCGGTCGCGACGATGCCGGCCAGCGCCAGCAGGCTGAACCACATCCCGTCGGAGAACGCGGCCCGCGCGGCGTCGGCCACCTGCCGGCCCGCCGGGCCCAGCCGTTCGGCGACCGCCAGCGCCCCGGCGAGCGACCCGTCCGCGGCCTCCCGCGCCACCGCCGGAAGCGCCTCCGTCGCCGGGCGCACCGCCGGGGTGTAGGTCGCCGACAGCACGCTCCCGGCGAGCGCGATCCCCAGCGCCGCACCGATTTCCCGCGTCGCGTCGTTGACCGCCGACGCCACGCCGTACTTGTCCGGCGGCACGTTGTCCAGGATCGCGCTGGTGGCCGCGGGCGCGGTGAGGCCGAGCCCGCCGCCCAGCACGCACACCGCGATCGCCAGTTCCACGTACGAGCTGTCCGGCCCGAGCCTGCCCAGCAGCAGCACCCCGGCGACCACGACGACCAGCCCGAGGCAGGTCAGCGCGCCCAGCCCGATCCGCTGCGCGATGTGCGCCGAAGCCATCGACAGCGGCAGCAGCGACACCGCGATCGGCCACAGCACCAGGCCCGACTCCAGCGGCCCGTAACCCTGCACCAGCTGCAGGTACTGCGCCAGCACGTACAACGCGCCGAACGCCGCGGTGAACTGCACGGTCACCGACACCGACCCGGTGGCGAAGGCGCGGTTGCGGAACAGCCGCACGTCCAGCAGCGGCGCCGCGTGCCGCGCCTCGAACCACGCGAAGACCGCGCCGAGCACGACACCGGCCACCAGCGCCACGATCACCTCGGCGTCGGCCCACCCCACGTCCGCCGCCCGCAGGATGCCGAACACCAGTGCCCCGATCGCGAGCGCGCCGAGCGCGGCGCCGGCCGAGTCGAACCGGTGGTGCACCCGCTCGCGCGAGGTCGGCACCGTCACGCAGGCCAGCGCCAGCAGCAGGGACAGCACGGCCGGGCCGAGGAACACCGAATGCCACGAGAAATGCTGCAGCAGCAACCCGGCGATGACCAGCCCGCCGAGACCGCCGAGGCCGGCCACCGCCGCCCAGATGCCGATCGCCCGCCCGCGCCGCTCGGGCGGGAAGCTCGCGTTGATGATCGACAGGGTGGCGGGCATGATCATCGCCGCGCCCAACCCGGTCAGCGCCCGCGCCGTGATCAGCCAGGCCGGCGACTCGGCGAGCAGGGGAGCGGCGCAGCCTGCCGCGAACACCGCCAGCCCGATGACCAGCACGCCGCGACGGCCGTAGCGGTCGCCCAGCGCGCCCATCGGCAGCACCAGCGCGGCCAGCACCAGCGTGTAGACGTCCACGATCCAGGTCTGCTGCGCCTGCGTGACACCGGTGTCCGCGGCCAGCGCGGGCAGCGCGGTGTTGACGATCGTGACCATGGCGATCACCAGGCCGACCGCCGAGCACATCACGCCCACGGTCCAGGCGCGGCGCGCTGCCGAAGACGACGAGAGCCCGGACCGTGCGACGACGCGCATGCCACCTCGTTCCGACAGGAAACGAAACCATCGGTATCGTAGCAGTACTGGCAGTTCTGAAAACAGTTCTGGGAGAATCCGGCCGTGACGACGCAGCAGGTGCCGGGCCGCCGTGACCCGCGGCTGGACCGGTCGCGGTCGGCGATCCTGTCCGCGGCCGTCGCCCTGCTGTCCGAGGGTGGCGTCCGGGCGGTGACGATCGAGGCGGTCACCTCGCGCAGCGGTGTCGCCCGGTCCACGCTGTACCGGCACTTCCCGAACAACACCGAACTGCTGGCGGCGGCCTTCCGCGAACTGCTGCCGCCGCTGGACCCGCCCGCCGGCGGCACGCCGCGCGAGCGCCTGCTGCGCCTGGTGCGGGCGCAGGCCGGACAGATCGAGGGCGCCCCGGCGATGGCCGCGCTGGTGTGGATGGCCGCGATCGGCCTGGACGGCGGGGGCGCGCCGGACGAGTGCGAGCGCGGCAGGCTCGCCGCGTTGCGCGAGCACGTCGTGGACACCTACCGCCGTCCGTTCGACGCGGTTCTCGCCGACTGCCTGCCCGGCGAGGAGGACGTCGACTTCGCGGCCGCCCGGCTCGTCGGCCCGCTGCTGTTCAACGCCCTGATCCTGCGGCGCCCCAGCGACGCGGCCTTCTGCGCGCGCCTGGTGGACGACTTCCTGGCCCGTGCCTGAGCGGCGGAGCTGATGTCCGCGCTGCGCCGGGCGTGGCGCAGCGCGGACCGAGTCACTTCGACTGCGGCAGCGTGACCTTGCCCTTGCGTCCCCGCGCGGACGGCGGCGGCACGACCGGGCCGATGTCGCCGTCGGGGGCTTCGTCCAGGTCGACGATCACGGGGGCGTGGTCGCTCGGCCCGGTGCCCTTGCGAGCGTGCCGGTCGACCCACGCCGCCGCCACCCGCCCGGCCACCGGGGCCGAGGCCAGCACCAGGTCGATGCGCATGCCGAGGTCCTGGTGGAACATGCCGGCCCGGTAGTCCCAGTAGGTGAAGACCCGCTCGTGCGGCCAGCGGTCCCGGACCACGTCCCGCAGGCCCAGGCCGGTCAGCGCGGCCAGTGCGGCGCGCTCGGGTGGCGTGACGTGGGTGTGGCCCTCGTAGGCCGCCGGGTCGAACACGTCGGCGTCGGCGGGCGCGATGTTCATGTCGCCGCACAGCATCGCGGCTTCCGGTCCGTCCGCGACGACCTCCCGCAACGCCGCCAGCCACGCCAGCTTGTACTGGTAGTGGTCGGAGCCGGGGGTGCGGCCGTTGGGCACGTACAGCGAGTGGATCCGGACGCCGCCGCAGGTCGCGGCCACCGCGCGCGCCTCGGGGTGCGGGAAGCCCGGCGCGCCGGCCAGGCCGGTGACGACGTCGTCGAGGCCCACCCGGGACAGGATCGCGACGCCGTTCCAGCGCGGCTCACCGGCCAGTGCGGTCTCGTAGCCGCGGTTCGCGAGCTCGTCGCCGAGCAGGTCGCGGAAGGCGTCGTCGGCCAGTTTGGTCTCCTGCAGGCACACGACGTCCGGCTGCCGCTGGTCCAGCCACGGCAGCAGCCTCGGCACCCGCTGCTTCACGGAGTTCACGTTCCAGGTCGCCACACGCACGCCGCCCACGCTAGTGCGGATGCGCCCGCGGCGCCCGCCCTCGGCTCAGCCGTCCACGAGCAGGCCGCGCAGCGGGCCCTGCAGCCGTTCCGCGCGGCGGGACACCCCGGGCAGCAGCACCAGCCGGTGGGTTCGCGGCTCGCCGCGGCGTTCGCGCTCGGCCTGCTCTTCGGCGATCGGGCGCCACAGGTTGTCGACGACGTCGGCGGGGTCGGCGTCCAGGTCCGCCGCCGGCCGTCTCAGGTGCTCGGCCCACAGGCGCAGCCGGGTGGCGCGGATCAGGTCGCGGTCGTCGGTCGCGACGTTGACCTCGGTGTCGTTGAACAGCGAGTGCTCGTTGAGGTTCGCCGAGCCGATCGTCATCCACTCGTCGTCCACGATGCCGAGCTTCGCGTGCACGTACACCGGCGCCGACGACTCGCCGTCGTGGCTGCTGATCGTGGTGGCCAGCAGGCGGTGGTTGCCGTCGTCGGCGTCCAGGAGGCGGCCCAGCTGGCCGCGTGTGGTGTCCGCGCCGTTGCTCGGTTTGCGTGGCAGCAGCAGCACAACGCGGAACTTCTCGTCCGGCGGGTCGCACAGCTTGTCGATCAGGACCTCCGCGATCTCCGGCGACCACAGGAACTGGTTCTCCAGGTACACCAGCCGTCGCGCCGAGCGCAGCGCGCGCAGGTAGGCGTCGAGGATCGTGAACTCGCCCTGCGGCGCGAAGGCGTAGGTCTTGTCCGGGACCGTGCGCAGCAGTTGCACGTTGCTGGTGCCCGCCGGTTCCGGCGTCGCGGGCTTGGGCAGCTCCTCGCCGGCCACCTCGGTCCAGCGCCGCCGGAAGTGCTCCGCGACGTCGGCGACGACCGGCCCGTGCAGCCGGGTCATCAGGTCGTGCCAGCCGATCGGCCGGTCCGGCGGGTGCTCGCGGCTGTCGTGGCGGTCGCCTTCCAGCGCCGTGAAGTCCACCCCGCCCACGAAGGCGACCTCGTCGTCGACCACGACCAGTTTCTCGTGGTGGCAGTGCATCGTCCGTTCGCGGGCGTCCAGGACGCACCGGACGGCGGTGTTCTCGGTGAACTTCCGCTGCTCCGCCCGGACCATCCCGCGGGTGGGCTGGAAGGCGGGCACCGGCGGGCCTGCCCACACGAGCAGGCGCACGTCCACGCCGCGCTGGGCGGTCGAGGCGAGGAGGTCGCGCAGGGTCGGCGCGTCCGGTTCGCGGGTCAGCCGGAAGTCCGGGCTGGCGTGCCAGTTGGCGATGTGCACGTGGGACTTCGCGCCGCGGATGGCGGCCGCGATGGCGGGCAGCGCTTCTTCGCCGTCGACGAGCACCTCCAGGCGGTTGCCGTGCCGGGTGACGGCCCGCCCGCCGAAGCGGTCCTCCGTCCCGGTGGGTTCGAGGACCTCGCCCCAGCCGAGCCTGCGCAGGCGGCGTTCGTGGTGGGCGCAGAGCGCGTGCTCCAGCCCGTCGCCGAGGCGTTCGTCCACCTTGTCCAGGAGTGAGCGGAACGTCGTCATACTCCAATGGCACTACAGATCGGGCGGGTTCGCCGGGCAAGATTGGCGGGATGAACCGGCAACGCGAGGGGCTGCGCAGTTGGGAAGAAACGTGGTCCGCGGCGTTCGCGGCGCGCGGCCACCGGGTGGTGATCGAGGTCGAACCCGCGGTGGAGCCGCCCCCGAGCGCGCTGTGGCACTGGTGGATCACCTTCCGCGCGGGCGACGCGGAACTCGACGCGATCGCGGCGCCCCAGCCGGAGGCGCTGGCCTTCGAGGACGAGCGGGGCCGATTCGAGGAGGTGGTCCCGCTGGGTGAGGTGGCGGACCAGGTGCTCCGGCGGCTGGCCATGATGGCGGGTAGCGGGGGCGGACCCCGTTGGGCTGAGGCGATCGCCCGGCGCCATCCGGTCGCGCACCGGTCGTTCTTGTCTCAGTGAGTGACGAGGGATGGACTTCCCGTCCGCGCGCGGAGGTCGATCGCCGCGCAAGTCAGGCCTCTCGGTCCCGGTGCACCGCGAGCTGCATTTCGTCACAAGCCGCTGGGAGCCTGTCAAGCCTTCCGGCTCGAGGAGATGAACTTCACGGCTCATACCTAGCGTTCGTTCAGCCGCGTTATCGTCGGCTCTCTCAGGACACCGGAAGGGGCTGACGCAATGGTGCGCACGCGGTTCTGCGACGTCTTCGGGGTGGAGTACCCGATCGTGCAGGGCGGGATGCAGTGGGTGGGCCGCGCGGAGCTGACCTCGGCCGTCGCCAACGCGGGCGGCCTCGGGTTCCTCACCGCGCTCACCCAGCCGACTCCGGAGGACCTCGCGAAGGAGATCGCGCGCTGCCGGGAGCTGACCGACAAGCCGTTCGGCGTCAACCTGACCATCCTGCCCTCGATCAACCCGCCGCCGTACGCCGAGTACCGCGACGTGATCGTCGAGTCCGGGGTTCCGGTCGTGGAGACCGCGGGCTTCAACCCGGCCGAGCACCTGCCCGCCTTCCGCGCGGGCGGGGTCAAGGTGCTGCACAAGTGCACCAGCGTCCGCCACGCCGTGAAGGCCCAGGAGCTGGGCGTGGACGGCATCTCCATCGACGGCTTCGAGTGCGCCGGCCACCCCGGTGAGGACGACATCCCCGGCCTGGTGCTGATCCCGGCCGCCGCGGAAAAGATCACCATCCCGATGATCGCCTCGGGCGGGTTCGGCGACGCGCGCGGGCTGGTGGCGGCGCTGGCGCTGGGCGCGGACGGCATCAACATGGGCACCCGTTTCCTCGCCACCGCCGAAGCCCCGGTGCACGACAACGTCAAGCGGCAGCTGGTCGCCGCGACCGAGCGGGACACCGAGCTGATCTTCCGCCCGCTGCGCAACACCGCCCGCGTGGCGAGCAACTCCGTCTCCCGCGAGGTGGTCGGCATCCTGGACCGGGGCGGGAAGTTCGAGGACGTGCGCGACCTGGTCGCCGGCGCCCGCGGCCGCAGGGTCTTCGAGGACGGCGACCTCGAACTGGGCATCTGGTCGGCGGGCATGGTGCAGGGCATCATCAACGACGTGCCCACCGTCGCCGAGCTGATCGAGCGCATCGTCACCGAGGCGCGTGAGCTCATCGCCGGCCGGCTGGCGGGGGTGCTGCGTTAGGCAGGGCGCGCCCGGCCTCGCCGAACACCTCCCGCATCCAGCGGTGCTCCGGGTCGTCCTCGTGCGCCGGGTGCCACCACAGCGCCTCCACGAGCGGCACGGGCTCGAACGGGCACGGCAGGACCCGCACACCGTCCAAACCGGACAGCCGCGCCGCGAGGTGGCCCTGGATCAGCCCGATCCGGTCCGTTCCCGCGACCAGGTGGGGGAGCGCGAGGAAGCTCTCCACGACGGCGGTCACCCGCGGTTCGATCCCGAGCGCCTGCAGCTGGCGCGCGACGGTGGTGAACGCGGTCGCGGACAGGTAGGTGAACACCCACGGCAGCTTCCGCAGGTCGTCCATCGTCAGGGCGTCGCCGACCTGCTCGTTCGCCGTCGCCACGACACAGCACCAGGTGTCGGAGAACAGGTCCAGGTGCGGGACGCCGTGCAGGAACCCGTGCGGCAACAGCACCGCGTCGGCCCCGCGCAGGCTCTCCGGCGCCTGCTCGACGACCGGCGGTGAGGCGGGCTCGAACCGCAGGCGCATCCCCGGCGCGCGCTCGTCGAGGATCGCGCCGACCGCGCCGCCCAGCACGGCCATCACGTAGTCCGACCCGAGGATCCGGAACTCCCGGTCCGAGGTCGCCGGGTCGAACCCCGGGTGGCGGCTGAACGCCTGCCGGACCCCGGTCAGCGCCGCCTCCGCGCGCGGTCGCAGCTGCGCGGCCAGCGGTGTCAGCTCGTAGGCGTTGCCCTTGCGGACCAGCAGCTGGTCGCCGAAGTGCCGCCGCAACCGCGCCAGCGACGAACTCAGCGCGGGCTGGCTGAGCCCGAGCCGGGCGGCGGCGCGCGTGACGCTCTTCTCCCGCAACAACATGTCGAGGGGGACGAGCAGGTTCAGGTCCAGGTTCGTGAGGTTCATCGTCTCCCTCTTCGCTCGCCGTTGACCCGGGGACGCGGAGCAGTCTACGCTAAAAATCCGAATCAAGATTCTGAATTTATTTTGACCGACCACTGGAGGTCGCCGTGCACTTCTCCGCGTTCCTGACCACCCGGTCCGCAGGCCCGGCGGACGACCGGCCCGTCATCGAGGCGATGGTCGACCACGCGGTGGAGGCCGAACGGCTCGGTTTCGACGCCGTCTTCCTGCCCGACCACCACTTCACCGGCTACGCGCCACCGGCCAGCGACCCGGTGGTGTTCGCCGCCTACCTCGCCGCGAAGCTGCCCCGTCTGCACTTCGGGTTCTCCGTGCAGACCATCCCGCTGCACCACCCGGTGCGCTTCGCCGAGCGGCTCAACCTCATCGACCAGCTCACCGACGGCAAGGTCCTCGTCGGCACCGGCAGCGGGACCACACCCGAGGAGATGATCGGCCTCGGCATCGACTACAAGGACACCGCGCGGCTGTCGGTGTCCAATCTGGAGATCGTGGAACGCCTGTGGGCCAAGAAGATCTCCGACCCGCCGGTCGAGTTCGACAACGGGCACTACCGCGGTTCGGTCGTCTCGCGGATCGTGCCCGCGCCCTACTCCGCGGACGGCCCGCAGCTGATGTCGGTCGCCGCCCGCCCGTCGAGCACGCAGCGCGCCGCGGACAAGGCCCAGCCCGCGTTCATCCTCGCCTTCACCCCGCCGACCATCGACGACGGCCGCCCGCTGGAGCACCTGCGCCGCTACTTCCAGGCCTACCGCGAAGCCCTCGAAGCGGCCGGGCACGACGAGGCCCGCGTCGCCCGCGCGCTGGAGTGGACCACGCACACCTACCAGCACGTGCACCTCGCCGAGACCGACGAGCAGGCCGAGGAGGAGCTGCAGCTGCTGATGGAGCAGTACCAGGAGGCGATCGAGCGCGAGCACGTCGCGAACGCGGCCGCCGAGCGGATCACCGGCGTGGCGCTGCCCCCGCCGCCGGACGCCCGCAAGCCCGGCTACCAGCGGACCTGGTGCCTGTGGGGCAGCCCGGAAACCGTCACCGAGCACCTGCGCGAGATTCAGGGCATCGGGATCGGCAACGTGCTGGGCGGTTTCCTCGGCGGCCCGCTGACCCCGGAGCGCGTCGCGTTCGGCCGGCGGTCCATGGAGCTGTTCGCCACGCGCGTCATGCCCCGCTTCCGGGCCGCGGCGTGACCGGCGCGCTGGACACGGCGCGCAAGGCGGCGTTGACGGCGGGGGAGACCGGGTACCGCACCCCGGCCGAACCCGCCGCCGGGCTGCGTCCGGTCCACCTGGTCGACGGCCCGCTCGGCCTGGTCAGCCCGACCTTCGACGAGCGGGAGACGTCGCTGCTGCTGCCCAGCGGCATCGCGCTGGGCGCGACCTGGGACCCGGACGTGGTGCGCGCGGTCGCGGCGACCGAGGGCTCGGAGGCCCGTCGCCGCGGCTTCGACGCCGTGTACGCGCCCAACCTCAACCTGGCGCGCACCGGGCTGTCCGGTCGGACGTTCGAGATGCTGTCGGAGGACCCGCTGCTGGCCGGGGTGCTCGGCGCGGCCTTCGTCGAAGGCTTGCAGGGACAGGGCGTCGCCGCGGTGCCGAAGCACCTGGTGTGCAACGACACCGAGACCGAACGGCAGCGGATGAGCGCCGACGTCGACGACACCGCCCTGCGCGAGGTGTACCTGCGGCCGTTCGAGCACGCGGTGCGCGCCGGCGCGTGGGCGTTGATGGCCGCCTACAACCGCCTGAACGGCACGCCCTGCGCCGCGCACGCGGAACTGCTGGCGATTGTGAAGGAGGAGTGGGGTTTCGACGGGCTCGTGGTGTCCGACTACTTCGCCCTGCACGAGACCCTCGGCCCCGCGCTCGCCGGGCTCGACCTGGAGATGCCGGGCCCCGCGATCCACTTCGGCGTGCGCTTGGCCGAGGCGGTGGAGCGCGGGGAGGTGCCGCGGGAACGGCTCGACGACGCGGTGACGCGGCTGCTGCGGCTGGCCGGCCGGGTGGGCGCGCTGGAGGGTAGCAGCCGCCAGGTCACCGCGCCCGCGATGCCGCCGGAGCACGCTCGCCAGGTGCTGACCGACGCGGCCGTGGCGTCGTTCGTGTTGTGCCGCAACGACGGCGTGCTTCCGCTGGAGCCGGGCGTCCGGCTGGCGGTGATGGGGCCGAACGCGGACCGGCCCTGCTACCAGGGCGCGACGTTCGGCCGGATCCGGCCCGAGGGCGGCGCCACCACGCCACTCGATGCGCTGCGCAAGCGCTTTCCCGGTGCGGTGACGCACGAACGCGGGGTGGACAGCGTCCCGGCGGCGACGCTGGGCGCCTTCGACGTGTCCACTCCGGACGGGCGGCCGGGTGTGCTGCTGGAGCACTTCCGCGGTGGTGACCTGGTGCTGTCCGAGATGCGTGGTGACAGCGCTTTCATCTGGTTCGGCGAGGTGCCCGGCGCGGGGCCGACGACCGAGCCGGGAGTGCTGCGGCTGACCGCCGTGTTCAGGCCTGAGGTCGGGGGGCGGTGGACGTTCGGCGCGGGCGGTTCGGGTGCCGCTGTGTTAGCTGTCGACGGTGTGGTCCTCGCTTCGCGGCCGGCTCCCGCGCCGGACGACGTGATGGGGCAGGTCGCGCGGGCGGAGACCACCGGCGCCGGGATCGAGCTGCGCGCCGGGGAGCCGGTGACCGTGGTCGCCGAGATGACGTCGGCGGGCAGCCGGGTGCAGGCGCTGACGGTGTCGTGCACCCCGCCGCCGGAACCGGGGGCGCTGGCCCGTGCGCGGCAGGCGGCGGCGGCGGCGGCCGATGCGGTGGTGCTCGTGGTCGGGGACGAGCTGGAGACTTCGCGCGAGAGCCGGGATCTGGCGACCTCGGCGCTGCCGGAGGCGCAGCAGGAGCTGATCCGCGAGGTGGGCCGCGTCAACCCGCGGACCGTGGTGGTCCTCAACGCCGGACGGCCGGTCGACGCGCCGTGGGCCGGCGACGTCGGCGCGGTGCTGCAGGGCTGGTTCGGCGGGCAGGGGTTCGGCGACGCGCTGGCGAGGGTCCTCGCGGGCGACGACGAACCCGGCGGCCGGATGCCGGTCACGGTCCCACTGCGCGACGAGGACCGGTCCACGCACGGCGAGACGCTGGACGCGGACCTGCGCCGCGACTACCGCGCCGCGGAGCCCACCGGATACCGGCACCTGGCCCGAACCGGGACGCGGGCGCGGTTCGCGTTCGGTTCCGGGTTCGGCTACACGACGTTCCGCTTCGGCCCAGCCCGGCTGGACGGCGACCTGGTGCGGCTGGACGTGACCAACACCGGCCAGCGCCGCGGCCGCGAGGTGGTGCAGGTCTACGTGCGCGCGCCGGGCGAGGTGGATGCGCGGCTGGCGGGCTTTGCCGGGGTGTGGTTGGAGCCGGGGGAGACGGCCGGAGTGGTGGTCGCTTTGGGGGAGCGGGTGTGGCAGCGGTGGTGCGGTGGTGGGTGGGTGGTGCCGCCGGGTGGGCATGAGGTGCTCGTGGGCCGCTCGGCGGAGGAGATCAGGCAGACGCTGACGCGGGAGTGGTGACGGCGGGTGGTGGGGATCGGTGTCCCCCGCCACCGGCGGTCAGCCCCCGCGAGGTGGTGCAGGTCTACGTCCGCGCGCCGGGCGAGGTGGATGCGCGGCTGGCGGGCTTTGCCGGGGTGTGGTTGGAGCCGGGGGAGACGGCCGGGGTGGTGGTCGCTTTGGGGGAGCGGGTGTGGCAGCGGTGGTGCGGTGGTGGGTGGGTGGTGCCGCCGGGTGGGCATGAGGTGCTCGTGGGCCGCTCGGTGGAGGAGATCACGCAGACGCTGACGCGGGAGTGGTGACAGCGGTGGTGGGGAAGCCGCCCCCACCACCGCCGGTCAGCTGCCGAAGCATCGAGGGCACAATCGCTCGGCCATGGGCATGGGTTGCGGGGCTGGCCTTTGCGCACGGGTTGCACCGCCACATCGCCAAGAGCAAGCCGAAGCTCGCCGCTTCCACCGCGGCGCCGCACCGGTGGATCCGCGATAGGACTCACTCCGGCCGGTCAGCCGCCGTCGACAGCAGATCCCTCGGCCCTGCGCAGGGCTGCGAAGGGCCGGCACGTTCGCCCACGGGTCGCACCAGTGCATCGCCGAGAAGCGGGCCGCCTCCACGGCGGGCGGCGCAGTGGTGGAATCCGGGGCGGAACTCGCGGTCGGCCTCGCTCCGGGGTCAGCCGCCGAAGCATCGAGGGCACAATCGCTCGGCCATGGGCATGGGTTGCGGGGCTGGCCTTTGCGCACGGGTTGCACAGCCACATCGTCAAGAGCAAGCCGGAGCTCGCCGCTTCCACCGCGGCGCCGCACCGGTGGATCCGCGATGGGACTCGCTCCGGCCGGTCAGCCGCCGAAGCTCATGTTCACGTCGCTGACGAACCAGGCCGCTCCCAGCTGCCGCAGCGCGAGGTTGAGCTGGAACGACCCGCCGCCGGTGGCGCCGATCAGCTGCAGGTCCCGCAGCGAGTGCCCGTTCACGTGCACGTCCGTGTCCGGCACCAGCGCGGTCTGGCCCTGCGGCGTGATGTCGGCGACCGTGACCTGCGCGGGCAGGGTCACGACGTCCTTCCGCCACGCCTCGCGCAGGCCGTCGAGCGTCGAGCGGGCCTGGGTGCACATCTCCGGGCTCACCCGCTGCGGCGGTTCCGTGCCCTCGTCGACCATCAGCTCGCACGCCGCGTCGTACCGGTTCTCCAGCACCGCGGACACCCAGGCCGCGGTGGCGGCGGCCGGCGTCGTGGCGGCCACCTCCGCCTCCAGCGAAGGCTTGGCTGCCGCCGGCGGGACGATCTGCGCCTGACCGCCGTCGCCGCACGCCGTCAGGCCGAAGACCAGCGCGACTCCCGCCGCGCCACCGAGCACCCTGCGCACGCCCGGCCCGCGGCCGGTTCTGTCATACCTGGAAATGGGACTTCTCCGCTCGAACTCCGGTTGGGGGAGCCGAACGATACCGCGCCCCGGATCCGGTCCTTTGTGGACCAGCGCGGGTGGCGCGGGCGGCGCAAGTGGTGCGGCCGGATGGCGCAACGGCCACCCGGCCGCACCACGTCAGAGCGCGGCGGCGATCTCCGTGATAGCCCGCAGCGAGTCCGCCGAACCGGTCGTCGGCACGTACTCCAGACCGAACGGTCCCGCGTAGCCCAGCTGCCGCAGCTCCCGCAGCCGCGCGGCCCAGTCGACGGTGCCGCTGCCCGGCTCGCCGCGGTCCGGCAGGTCCGCGATCTGCACGTGCGACACGACGTCGATCGCGCCGTCCAGTTCCCGCGCGGGCGTCTCGCCCATCTGCAGCGAGTGGTAGGCGTCGTAGAGCAGGGCCAGCCCGGGCGAGCCGACCGCGCGCACCGCGGCGACGCACTCGGCCGTGGTGTCGAACAGGGTGCCCGGGTGGTCGACGCGGGTGTTCAGGTTCTCCAGCACGATCGTCACGCCGTGCTCGGCCGCGACGTCCGCGCCCGCCTTCAGCGCCTCGACGACGATGCCGTGCTGCACGGCCCGCTTCCGGTACGGCAGGCCGACCCCGGAGCCGGTCACGATCCGGGTGCAGCCCAGGCGGTTCGCCACCTCCGCGGCGGCGCGGACGTGACCGACGAACGCCTCGTGCGTCCCGGGGTCGGCGAGGGTGAGCCGTCCCTCGACGAGCATCGTGTGCAGCGTGGTGCCGGTGTCGGAGAGCGCTTTCTCCACGCGGTCGAGGTCCTTGTCGCTGTGCGACCAGATCTCCACCACGCCGAAGCCGTGGTCGGCCGCGGCCCGGATGCGGTCGCCGGTGTCGTCGCCGGTCTCCCGGAACAGCAGTTCGACGTTGACGGACAGGGGCAGTGACACGGGATCTCCCTCGATCAGCGGTTGGGGTCGAACAGGCGGCGGGCGTACCAGCCGTTGAGCATGGCGCTGCGTGCCGGGTTGGGCGTCTGCTCGCTCTCGAACACCGCCCAGCCCGACCAGTCGCGCAGCAGGGCGGCGACGGCGGGGAAGTCGACCAGCCCGCCGCGCGTGCCGCATTCGTAGAACCAGCGGTCGATCTCCCGCGCGCCGCCTTCGGCGAGCATGCTCGCCGCGGCGTGCGGGGCCAGCCGCTCACCGGCTTCGTCGACGTAGCGGGTGTCCTTGAGGTGCAGGTGGTCCACGCGGTCGAGGTTGCCGGACAGCACGTGCACCGGGTCGAGGCCGGCGACGGTGAGTTCGGCGGTGTCCACGGTCAGGCCCACCAGGTCGGGGTCGGTGCCGTCCAGCAGCTCCGCCAGGACCTTCTCGTCGGCCGCCGCGGACAGGCAGTCCACGTGCAGCGACACCCGGACGCCGGACTCCGCCGCCATCGCGCCGACCGCGTTCCACCCGTCCGCCGCGTCGCCGAGACGCCCGTCGGTCAGCGCGCCGTGCTCCGGCAGCGCCCGCACCACCAGTCGGTCGGCCCCGGCCTCCGCGAGGAACTCCGCGAACGGCCGCAGCGACTCCACGATCGCGGCGTGCTGACCGGTGTCCAGAATGGACCGGCCGCGGCTGAGCTCCTCGTCCACCGGCTCACCGGGATCGACGTAGTACGAGCACACCCGCAGGCCGATCTCCCGCACGAGGTCGAGGAAGGCGGTGGTGGAACCGTAGGTCGCCGCGATGGAGGAGGGGCGGCCCAGCGGGTCCCACCGGCCGGTGCCCGCCCGCAGTTCCACACCGGTGAAGCCGCACGCGGCGATCACCTTCAGCGCGCGCCGGTGCTGTTCGGGGCGGGTGAAGTCGTCGAAGTTCGGTTTCCACTGATTGATGGCGTAACCGAGGCGGATGGTCATGCGCAGATCTCCGAGAGGACGTTGCGGGCGTACCACATGGACAGGGCGGTGGCCTCGGCGTAGTCGCCACCGATGTTGGCCTTGTCGTGCTCGACGGTGATCCAGCCGGTGTAGCCGGTGTCGCGGATCGCCCGCATCAGGCGCGGGAAGTCGACCAGCCCGCCCTCGGTGCCCATCTCGTGGAACCAGCGGTCGGTCTGCGGCGCCATCAGCTCGGCGTCCGGGCTGTGCCGGTACGCCTCGGTGGTGTCGACCTGGCGGGTGTCCTTGAAGTGGAACCCGGAGCAGCGCTCGTGCAGGTCCAGGAACAACGCGACCGGGTCGAGCCCGGCGATGCAGTGCTGCGCGGTGTCGCAGAAGAAGCTGACGTACCGCGGGTCCGACCAGTCGTAGAACTTGCGGATGTCGGACTCGGTGCGGATCGCGCAGAAGAACTCGTGGTGCGCGGTCGTCCGCACGCCGAACTCGGTCAGCGTCATCTCGCCGACGCGGCTCCAGCACTCCGCCGCGGCCTTGATCTTGTCGTCGGTGACCGGCGCGGCCGCGGTGTAGAGGCTCGCCGGCATCACGATGAGGTTCTCGATCTCCAGCGCCTGCCACATCCCCAGCATCCGGCGTGTGCTCTCGACGATCTCGTCGTGGGTTTCGCGGACGTGCGGATCGGCCAGGCGCGGGTCGTACATGATGCCGCGGAACAGGTTCACGATCTTGTCGATGCCGTGGTCGCGCAGGTAGTCCTGGTAGTTCGCGACCGAGCCGAACATGCCGCTCAGCGCGAAGACCTGGAAGTCGAACATGTCCAGGCCCTCGAACCCGACCGCGCTGATCTGCTTGACGAAGTCGTCCATGTGGCGGCGGGCGGTGTACTGCGTCACGGGCCCGCGCGGGCTGTCGGCCCGCCAGTGGTCCATGTAGCTCCAGCGGAGCGCGGTCATCGTCGATCAACTCCAGAAGGTCGGGACTGCCATTGAAACATAATCAGGATTTTGATTCTAGTAATCGTCGCGGGAGGGCGAGGGCGCACAGCAGGCCGGCGGCGAAGCATGCCGCGGTGGTGGTGAAGACCGGCGCGTACGAACCGCCTGCCGCCCGGGCGACCAGGGCGCCGAGCACGGCGGCGCCGACGGTGACCCCGGTTTCCCGCACGAAGGCCAGTCCGGCCGTGACCGCGCCGACCACCCGCGGGCCGCCCGCGTCCTGCGCCACCACGACGACGATCTGCATGAACAGCCCGGTGCCCAGGCCCAGCAGCGCGAGCAGAGCGGCGACGATTGGCAGGGGTGCCGCGCTGGTGCTCGCCAGTGCCGCGGCCGCGCCGCCGGACAACGCGCACCCCGCGACGGGGAACGGGCGCCACGCGCCCCAGCGGCGCACGGCGAACCCGGAGGCGTTGACCCCGGCGACGATCCCGGCGGTGACCGGCAACAGCAGGAGTCCCGAGGTGGTCGCCGAGGTGCGGTACACCTCCTGCACCCATGTCGGCACGTAGGCCAGCACGCCGAACAGGCCGATCCCGCCGGCCAGTGCCAGCACGCAGCACAACCGCACGGTGCGGTCTCGCAAGAGCGCCACCGGGAGGACCGGGTTCGCGGCCCGCCGCTCCCAGCCGAGAGCTGCTGCGCCGGCGAGTGCGGTGAGCGCCGCTCCCGTTGTGGTGGCCGCGTTCCAGCCGGTTTCGGCGGCCGCGGTGGTGACCAGGACGAGCCCGGTGGCCGCGGTGGCGAGCAGGACCGCGCCGAGCGTGTCGAACCGCGCCCGCCCGGCGTGGCCGCGGCCGGCCGGGACGGC
>NZ_JBEXTZ010000112.1:0-25357 GCF_040614195.1 Amycolatopsis sp. NPDC006125 | reverse complement strand
CAGCTGCCGGACGCTCTGGGCCGGGCCGCCGACCTGCCGGTGCGGCTGGCCGGGTTCGAGGTCGCGGTGCCCGCGGAGTCGTCGGTGGCGGAGTTCTTCCGTGCGCTGGAGGTCGCCGGTGACGTGCCGGTGTTCGTCGAGGTGCCGCGGGACTCGCGCCGGGCCGAGGTGATCGCGACCTGCGCGAAGACCGGGCACGCCGCGAAGTTCCGCACCGGCGGGGTGAAGGCGGAGCTGTACCCGGACGAGGCGGAGCTGGCCGCGGCGGTGCACGCCGTGGTGCGGGCGGGGGTGCCGTTCAAGGCGACCGCCGGGCTGCACCACGCGGTGCGGAACACGGACCCGTCGACCGGGTTCGAGCAGCACGGGTTCCTGAACCTGCTGCTGGCGACGGCGGCGGCCCGCTCCGGCGCGGGCGAGGACGAGCTGGCCGCGTTGCTGGCGGAGCGGGACGGCGCGCGGGTGGCCGAGCTGGTGTCCGAAGTGGACCTGACCGCGCGGGAGTCGTTCCGGTCGTTCGGGACCTGCAGCATCGACGAACCGGTGGCGGAGCTGGTGGACCTGGGACTGGTCCCGGCTTCGGTGCTGGAAGGAGGAGTGACGGCGTGACCACGATCGACATCCCCGAGGGGTCGCTGTTCGGGCTGGACAACCTGCCCTACGGCGTGTTCTCCACGCCGGGGACGCAGCCGCGGGTCGGCGTGCGGGTGGGCGACTCGGTGGTCGACCTGGCGGTGGCGCTGGGCGACGACGTGTTCGCGCGGCCGTCGTTGAACGCGTTCATGGCGCAGGGCTACGACCGGTGGGTCGAGGTCCGGGCGCGTGTTTCGGACCTCGTGCGGGGTGAGGTGCCCGCCGATGCGGTCTTCCCGGTGTCCGAAGTGGAGCTGCACCTGCCCGTCGAGGTCGCGGACTACGTGGACTTCTACGCCTCCGAGCACCACGCGTCCAACCTGGGACGGCTGTTCCGGCCGGACGCCGAGCCGCTGATGCCGAACTGGAAGCACCTGCCGGTGGGCTACCACGGGCGGTCCGGGACGGTCGTGGTGTCCGGGACGGACATCGTGCGGCCGTGCGGGCAGCGCAAGGCGCCGGACGAGGCCGCGCCGACGTTCGGCGAGTGCCGCAGGCTGGACATCGAGGCCGAGCTGGGGTTCATCGTCGGGGTGCCGTCGCCGCTCGGTTCACCGGTGTCCACGGAGGACTTCGCGCGGCACGTGTTCGGCGCGGTGCTGGTCAACGACTGGTCGGCGCGGGACATCCAGGCCTGGGAGTACGTGCCGCTGGGCCCGTTCCTCGGCAAGAGCTTCGCGACGTCGATCTCGCCGTGGGTGGTGCCGCTGCCGGCGCTGGAGGCCGCGCGGGTCCCGACGCCGGAGCAGTCGCCGGAGCCGTTGCCGTACCTGCGGGAGTCGTCGCCGTGGGGGCTGGACATCGCGTTGTCGGTTTCGTGGAACGGGCAGGAGGTCAGCCGCCCGCCGTACCGGGAGATGTACTGGTCGCCGGCGCAGATGCTGGCGCACATGACGGTCAACGGGGCGTCCTCGCGCACGGGCGACCTGTACGCCTCCGGCACGATCTCCGGCCCGGAGAAGAACCAGCGCGGCGCGTTCATCGAGCTGACCTGGGGCGGCAAGGAGCCGATCGAGCTCAACGGGGAGCCACGAACGTTCCTCCTGGACGGCGACGAGGTGGTCATCTCGGCGACCGCCCCGGGCACGGAAGGCCGCATCGGTTTCGGCGAGGTGCGGGGGAGGATCCTGCCGGCCACCGAAGCCAAGCGCTGAGCCCTCCGGCTCCGGCCTGGTGCGGGTGGCCAGGCCGGAGCCGGCGGTGTCACAAGACCCGCCGCCGCACCCGCCACAGGCCGGCCGCCAGGAGCAGAGCGCCCAGCACCACGTGGATCCCGCTCTCGATCCCCTGGAAACGCCAGAACCGGTCGGCCGGGTGGAACGCGGCCCGCTGCGCCGCCACCCCCTGGTTCTCCAGGCAACTCCGCGCGGTGTCGGCGGACGTGCAGGCGGACGGTTCGAACGCGACCTCCTGGCCGCTTGCGTCGTAGTACGCCGCCCCGAGCCGCCACGCGTCATACGGGACGGGGTTCTCCGCGGTGACGGGGGCCGTGGCCAGGGCGGGCGCGGCGTAATCGGCCCTCGCGAGGTTCGCGACCCCGATCACGACCACCAGGTAGACGAGCAGCGTCGCGGCCATCGCGGCGAGCGTGCTGCGGAAGAACAGCCCAGCCGTCGCGCCGATGGCGAACGCGAGCGCGGTGTAGGCGCCCAGGACCGGCCCCTGCGTTTCGAAACCCGGTGTCATGATCGCTCCGCGGGTCACGTAGTGCAGCGGTTCGAAGGCCCACGCGCTCACCAGGCCGAGCGCGAACATGCCGAGCAGGACCGGCGTGCCCACCACGAGCACCTTGCTCGCCCACCAGCGGAACCGGCTCACCGACTGCGTCAGCCCGAGGATGTGGGTCCCCTGCTCGAACTCGCGCGCGAACAGTGGCGCACCGGTGAACATGCCGAGCAGCACGGGGAGGCCGAGCAGCACCATCGGGAAGTTGCGCGCGAAGCTCTGGAACTCGTCCTCGAACGCCGCCATCGCCGGGGCGGTGCACCGTCCACTGTCGACCACATGGCACCCCTCGATGCCGTGGGCCGCCAGGTAACCGGTCGCTTGCGTGTGCTCGACGACCAGCACCGCCGCGACGGCAGCGATCAGCCCGACACCGAGCAGCAGCTGGAGGCGGTGCAGCCGCCAGGTCACCCAGGTCACGCGGCCACCTCCCGCGCGCGTGCCGCGGCGCTGCCCGCCCGCAGGTGCGCCATCACCAGTTCCTCCAACGTGGGTTCGTGTGATTCCCAGCCGGGAGCGGGCGAGTGCCCCCGCACCAGGGCCGTGACCTGGCGTGCCGTCGTGCGCCGCTCGACCACCGTGTCCGCGGCGAGGTCGCCGTCTGCGGGGCCGACCAGCAGCCGGTGCCCGGCGAGCAGGTCCGCCACGTCGCCGCACAGCCGTGTCCGCCCGTCGGCGAGCAGCACCAGGTGATCGCACACGTCTTCCAGGTCCGACAGCACGTGCGAGGAGAGCAGCACGGTCATTCCGGTGTCGGCGGCTTCGGCCATCAAGGTCCGCATCACCTCGTCCCTGGCGATCGGGTCCAGATCCGCGAGCGGTTCGTCGAGCATGAGTACGCGCGGCCGCCGGCCGAGTGCCACCGCGAGCGCCACCCGCGTGCGCTGGCCGCCCGACAACGTGCCGATGCGCGCCGTGCGCGGGACACCGGCCTCGTAGACGAGCCGCTCGGCGTACGCCTGGTCCCACGTGGTGTTGAGCGCCCGGCCCGCGCGCAGCATGTCCGCGACCGTGAATCCGCGGTACAACGGCTTGTCCTGAGCCAGGAAGGCCAGGTCCGCGGGAATCCCGCGCCTGTCCGGCGCGCGGCCCATCACCCGCACCTGCCCCTCGGTCGGCTCCAGCAGGCCGGCGGCGAGCGCCATCAACGTCGTCTTGCCCGCGCCGTTGGGGCCGACCAGCGCGCTGATCCGGCCGTGTGGCACGGAAAAGTCGCAGTCCCGTAGCGCCCAGCCCCGGCGGTAGCGCTTGCCGAGGTCGGCCGCCGTCAAGGCGTCACTGCTCGCCATGCCCCCTCCTTCACGTCCAGTGGTGTTCGTCGAGTACCGACTTGACCAGCGCTTCGATGTCCTCCCGCTCCAGCCCGGCCGCGCGGGACTCCCGGATCCAGCTCTCCAGCTTCTGGCGCAGCACGGCGCCGTCCACCGCGTCGCCGTGCCCGAGGGAACGCCGGACGAAGGTGCCGAGCCCGCGCCGCGCTTCGACGAGCCCTTCGCGTTCGAGTTCGCGGTACGCCTTGAGCACCGTGTTCGGGTTGATGGCGATGCTGCTCACCACCTCCTTGGCGGTGGGCAACCGGTCGCCCGGCCGGAGCCGGCCGAGCCGCAACGCCTGTTCGACCTGCTGCACCAACTGCAGGTAGGTGGCCACGCCGCTGCGCCGGTCGATCCGGAACTCGATCACAAGAACCCTTTCACTAATCAAGTAGTGAAAGGGTAGTACACGACGGCTCCGCCGAGCCACCGGTGTGCCCGGTCAGCGGCCGGTGAACTTCGCCTTCCCCGGACCTTCCTCCAGGAACGACCGCACCGCGTTGCGCAGGTCCTCTGTGCGGTACAGGTCCGCCGCGATGGACGTGATGTGCTTGTTCGCCTCGGCGACGCCGCCGTTCGCGAAGTGTGACAGCACCTTCTTCGTCGCCGCGTGGGCGCGTGTCGGGCCCTCCGCCAACGATGCCGCGAAAGCGCGCGCCGCCTCGTCGAAACCGGCGTCCGGCAGCACCCGGTTCACCACGCCCCACCGCGCCAGCTCCGCCGCCGGGTAGCGGTCGCCCGTCATCACGAACTCCGCGGCCCGCCCGACGCCCGCCCGCGCGGCCAGGCGCTGTGTGCCGCCCATCGTCGGGGTCAGGCCGACGACCTTCTCGACCAGCCCGAACGACGCCCGCTCCGCCGCGAGGATCAGGTCGCACGCAACCGCGACCTCGAACGCCCACGTCAGGCACAACGCGTGCGCCGCGAACACCGTCGGGATCTCCAGCGCCGCGATCCGGTCCGGCAGCGCCAGCATCCGGTCGAACAGCTCCTTCGCCTGCCCGGGCGTCTCCTGCGCGGCGAACAGCGACACGTCGACGCCGCCGCTGACGACCTTGCCCTCGGCGCGGATCAGCAGCGCCCGCGCGTCCCCGAGGCGGTCCAGCGCGGCGTCGAAGTCCGCGTGCAGCTCCAGCGTGTACAGGTTGAGCGGCCCGGCGTCGACCGTCAGGACGGCCAGTCCGGTGGGCTCGAGGTCCAGGCGCACAGTCACAAGGCCGCAGACTAGACGGCCGCGCCCGGACGCACAGTGATCACCGCCGCATTGCCGACCGCCACGCGCGGCACCGCGGCCCCCGACAGCGGGTCCACCCCGGCCGTCGCCACCCGGATCGGTCCGCCGTGCGTCACCACGACCAGCTCCTCCCCGGCGTGCCGCGCCGCCAGCCTGCCCAGCGTCCGCCGCACCCGCAGGTGCAGGTCGGCCACGCTCTCCCCGCCTCCGGGCGGCAGCCGCAGCGGGTGCGCCCACAGGCCGTCGATCACCGGCCGCACCTCGGCGAACCGCCTGCCCTCCAGCGCGCCCAGCCGCTGCTCCCGCAACCCGGCGTCGACCAGCACCGGCAGCCCCAGCCGGGCCGCGATGATCTCCGCCGTCTCCCGCGCCCTGGGCAGATCGCTCGACACGAGCACCGTCCCGGTCACGTCCAGCGCGGCCGCCTGCGCCCGCCCCGCCGCGGTCAGCGAACCCGCGCGCGGCGACTGCCCCTGCACGCGGCCGGCGACGTTCCACGCGCTCTGCCCGTGCCGCACCAGGTGCACGGCCATCAGTACTGCAACCGCGGGTCGTCGTAGTTCTTGAACTCCAGCACGTTGTTCGACGGGTCCACCAGGAACAACGTGCGGTGCTGCTCGGCCGTCCCCTCGAACCGCAGCGACGGCCCGGACAGCACCTTCAGCTTCCGGTGCTCGACGACCCGCACCAGCCGGTCGAAGTCCTCGGCCCGCGCGAAGCTCACCCCGAAGTGCCGCGGGTACGCCACCGCCTCCGCCGGCACGTTCTCCGACAGGTGGCAGACGAGCTGGTCGCCGAAGAAGTCGAACGTCACGCGGTCGTCGTAGCGGCGGGCCAGTTTCGCGCCGAGGCCGAACACGTAGAACTCGACGGCCTCGTCGAGGTCGCGGGCGGGAATGGCGACATGGCAGGCGTCCCTGGGGTCACGCATGGACGGTCCTTTCGAGAGTGGGGGTGAGCTGGATCAGGGTGTCGGCGCGCAGCCCGCGCCGCAGGGTTTCCACGCCGAGCACGTCGGTGGTGGCGATGTTGCCGAGGTTCACCGACGGCCCGAGGGCCTGGATCAGTTCGACCTGCAGGTCCTTGGTCGGCGCCTCGAACAGCAGGCGCCGGTGGTCGACCGCGGAGATCACCGCGTGCAGCACGTCCTCGCGCACGTGCCCGTCCGCCCGGGCCAGGCCGCTGCGGCCGCTCTCGCGTGTCTCGGTGATCACGAAGTCCGCGCCCGCGGCGAGGTCCTCGGCGATCGCGGCGACCCAGTCGCCCGGCCCGAGGCTCGCCGAACGGCCCGCGTCCTTGTAGCCGACCTCGGCGAGCACCGGCCGGTACCGAGTCATCCGCTCGACGTAGAACGCCTTGTCGTGCTGCGACAACGGGATCGTGCCGTTGGACACCTCGATGTGGGTCGCCCCGGCGTCGTCGACGAACGCCAGGTAGTCGTCCAGCCGGTCGCGCACCAGGTAGTGCTCGAACAGCGTGCCGCCGAAGTAGCAGCCGATCCCGGCTTCCCGCAGCACGGCGATCTTGCGGTGCAGGTCCCTGGTCACCAGCGCGGTGCCCCAGCCGAACTTGAGCAGGTCGATGTGGTCGCCGTGGCTGGCCACCAGGTCGGTGAACGCGCCGGTCGGCAGACCGGGGTCGATCACCATGGTCACACCGGTGTTCATCGGGTTCCTCCTGTGGGGACGAGGGCGGGCGCGGGCACGCGAGCGCGCGGCCGGGGCCGCCCGGTGAGGGCGAGGCTGGCCGGGGTGCGCCGCGCCAGTGCGGTGACCAGGCCGGATGCGGAGTAGACGAGCGGGACGACCACCAGCACCAGCACGGGCAGCAGCACCGCGTCCGGCGGCTGCGCGGGTCCGGCGGCGACGACCGCGAGGAGCAGGCCCTGCAGCAGCAGCGGGTGGACCAGGTAGACGCCGAACGACGCGTCGGAGGCCGCCCGGACCAGACCGCGCCACGGCGTCCCGCGCTCCGCCCACACCAGACCGAGCGCGAGGAACGCCAAGGCCACGGCGAAACTCTCCACCACGACGACGGGCTGGAAAACGATGCTGGCCACCAGCGGCGGTGTCCCGGCCGAGTAGACCTGTCCCAAGTAGACACCCACACCGAGCGCCAGCGCCGCCACGCAGCCGCCGAGGACCAGCGGAACGTGCGCGCGGGTCCACGCCACGAGCCGTTCCCGGTGCGTCCCGGCCAGCGCGCCGGCCAGCACGTAGCCGAGGTAGCTGGGCAGCCAGGCGTCCGGCGCGTGCACCCACCCGGACAGCCCGCCGAGGTCCCACTGCTGCTGCACGGCGAGCGAGAACACCAGCTGGAACGCCACCGCGAAGGCCAGCAGCGCCCAGTGGTACCGCCGGGTCACCGCGATCAGCGCCCGGACGAGCGGCCACACCAGGTAGATCTGCATCGACACGAGCAGGAAGTACAGGTGGTAGCGCGCGGTGCCGGTGAGCAGCTCGGGGACGAACGCCGTCGCCGAGTACGGTCCGCCGTTCGCCAGGAAGTAGACGACCGTCCACAGCAGATACGGCACGACCACGAACAGGTAGCGCCGTCGCCAGAACTCGCGCCACCGCGGCTTGCGGACCGTGCTGTAGGTGAGCACGAACGCGGTCAGCAGGAAGAACACCTCGCGGCTGACGTGGAAGACGATGATCAGCCCGCCGATCGGCACCCCCGGCGCGAACGGCGCCAGCGCCAGCACGTGCAGGCCGATCACCAGCCCGACGGTCAGGACCCGCACCAGGTCGACGTAGTGCAGGTGCGCGCCGCCCCGGCTCACCGGCCGCCCGCCGCGGCGCGCAGTTCACGGCGCAGCACCTTCCCGGTCGGGCCGAGCGGCAGGGCCGTCGTCACCTCGATCACCGACGGCCGCTTGTAGCGGGCCAGCCGCTGTTCGCACCAGCCGTGCAAAGCCCGCGCCAGCCCGGGGTCCGGCCGTCCGGTCACGAACGCGACGGGAACCTGGCCGAGGCGCTCGTCCGGCGCGCCGACGACCGCGACCGCGGTGACCGCCGGGTGCGCGAGCAGCACGTCCTCGATCTCGTGCGGGTAGATCTTCTCGCCGCCGCGGTTGATGACGTCGTCCACGCGCCCGGCGAGCGTCAGGTACCCGTGCTCGTCGAGCACGCCCACGTCACCGGTCGGCAGCCACCCGTCCGGCGTCCGGGCCGGGCGGATCCGTTCGCCGAGACCGTCCAGTTCGAGGTACCGGCTCACCACTTGACGGCCGCGCAGCCGAACCTCGCCGCGTTCGCCCGGCGGCAGCACCGCGCCGTCCGGCCCGGCCACCACGAGACCGACCCCGACGGGCAGGCCGACCGAGCCGGCGCGGCGCAGCCGCGGATCGAGCGGGTTCGCGGTGATCTGCCCGGCGGCCTCGGACATCCCGTAGGTCTCCAGCACGCCGACGCCGGTGCGCTCCGTGAAGCGCCGCGCGATCTCGGGTGACAACGGCGCCGACGCCGACCGCGCGAACCGGATGCGGCGGACGACGTGGTCCGGCGGCGCGGGCTGCCCGGCGAGCGAGGCGAGGATCGCGGGGACGGTGTTGAGCCAGGTCGGCGACCAGCGCTCGACGCGGTCCCAGTGGTCGACGGCGCTGAACCTCCGGTCGAGGACCAGCGAGCCGCCGCTGACCACGGTCGCCAGCAGGCCCATCACCTGCGCGTTCACGTGGAAGAGGGGGAGTGGCGTGTACCCGCGCTCGCCGGGGCCGAACCGGTGGTGCCGGGCGACGCGGCGAGCGGCGCGCACGAGCTGCCACTCGCTGAGCGGGATCCCCTTGGGCGCGCCGGTGGTGCCGGAACTGGTGAGCAGCACCGCGGGCCGCAGCGCGGTGCCGTCGGCGCGGATGCGACCGGTCCGGACGGGACCCGGGCCGTCGCGGTCGAGCGCCCAGGTCGGGTGTCCGGGCACCAGGTCCGGCTGGTCGGTCGCGACGACCGCGGCGCGCAGCCGGTCGAGGGCGGTGCCCAGTTCGGCGGCGGTGAGGCGGGGATCGACCGGCGCGGCGGTCAGGCCCGCGGCGAGGCAGCCGAGGTAGGCGGCGGTGAACGCCAGCGGATCCGCTGCCACCAGGCCGATCCGGGTGCGGGGCGGCAGATCGCGGGCGAGTTCGCGCCAGCGCCGCGCGGTGGCCGCGACCGAACGCCAGGTCAGCTCGCGCCCGTCCGCGCCGTCGAGGAAGGCCACCTCGTCCGGCCGGTCCTGGGCGCGCACCTCCAGCATCCGGGAAATCACGGCCATCTGCACTCCTCTGGTTCGGCGAACGACCCGGCCGAGTGTCGTCCCCCTTTCTGGGCGGCCGGTGAGAGCCGCCTGAGAAAACGCTGTGCTCACCCGCGCCCCACGGAATTCCGGTCAAACTGATTCCGTGCGGTGGTGGAAAGCGTTCCTGGTGAGCGTCCTGTGCGTGCTGCTCGTCGGCGGTTCGGTTTCCGCTGTGGCGCAAGGAGTTTCGATGACGACCCGGGTGGTGGCGGGGCGGACTTATCTGGCGGTGCGGGCGGAATCCGCCCATTCCGGACTGCCGTTGCTGGTGGTGTTGCACGGTCGTGGAATGGATGTCCGGAATATGGCGACCCGGACCGGTTTTCTGCGGTTCGCGGAAAACGGGCTCGCCGATGTCGTGTATCCGGCGGGAATCGGGCAGTCGTGGAACGCGGGCAGCGGTTGCTGTGGTCTGGCCGCCCGTCGGCACGTCGACGACACGGCGTTCGTGCAGGCGGTGGTCGCGGACGCCACGCGGGCGTTCGGCACCGATCCGCGGCGGATCTACCTCGTCGGTTACAGCAACGGCGGGCGGCTCGCGTTCCACCTCGCGTGCGTCTCGCCGGCCACCTTCGCCGCGTTCGCGACCTACGGCGCCGCCCCGCCCACGACGTGCGCGAACCGCGCCGCGGCCGGGTTGTCCGCGCTCGTCGCCGCCGGGACCGCGGACCGGATCCTCCAGCACGGCGCCCAGGTGGTGCAGCACGCGACCACGACCTGGCGGGCACTGAACTCCTGTCCGGCGCACTCCTCGACGCGGCGGACCGGCCCGGCGGTGGTGACGACGTGGCGCGGCTGCCACGGCGGAGCCGCCGTGCAGTCGATCGTGTTCCCCGGCCTCACCCACGCCTGGCCGTCCTCCGTGGCCGGGCTGATGTGGAACTTCCTGTCCCGTCAGGTCGGGCACGGCACCGGTGTCAGCGCGGTGTCAGCGCGGTGACCGGTCGCCCGGCGACGGTGGACGCATCGGATTCCGGGACACGGAACAACACGGAGGAGATGTGTCATGCCTGCTTCCACCTCACCGGAGCACGGGCGCCTGACGCGCCGGACCGTTCTGCAGGGCGCCGGTGGCGCCGCCGCGCTCACCCTCGCCGGGGCCGGAACCGCCTCCGCGGAAAGCCACGAAGGCGACCGCGGTGAGCGTGGCGTCGCCCGCGGCTGGGGGAAGGTCGCCGACGCGTTCCGCGCGAACTTCGACGGCCCTGGCGAGGTCGGCGCGGCGTGCAGCGTCTACGTGGACGGCCGCCTCGTGGTCGACCTCTGGGACGGCCTCGCCGATCGCGAGGCGAACCGGCCGTGGCGCGCGAACACCATCGCGCAGGTCGCCTCGACGACGAAGGGCGCCACCGCGATCTGCGCGCACCTGCTGGTGCAGCGCGGTCTGCTGGACCTGGACGCGCCAGTGGTCCGGTACTGGCCGGAGTTCGGCGCGCGCGGCAAGGACACGATCCCGGTGCGCCGGCTGCTGTCCCACCAGGCCGGCCTGCCGGTTGTGGACGGGCCGCTGACCTTCGCGGACGCGTGCGCCTGGCACCCGGTCATCCGGGCGCTCGAAGCGCAGCCGCCGCTGTGGCAGCCCGGCACCGAGCACATCTACCACGCCCACACCTTCGGGTTCCTGGTCGGCGAGGTGGTGCGCCGGATCACCGGCAAGTCCCTCGGCACCTTCTTCGCCGAGGAGGTGGCCCGCCCGCTCGGGCTCGACGCGTGGATCGGCCTGCCGGAGAAGCACGAACGGCGGGTCGCGCGGATCCACGACGCCGCCCCGTTCACCGTGGACGAGCTGCTCGCCGGGTTGATCAAGGTGACCGGGCTCGACGCCGACACGGTCACCGCGTGGGTGAACGCCCAGTACAGCCCGGGTTCCGTCGCCATCCGCGCGGGCGAGCTCGGCGGCGCCTTCGACAACACCACCAGCTACTTCACCACGCGTGCCTGGCGTGCGGCGGAGTTCCCGGCCGCGAACATGGTCGCCGACGCGCACTCGATCGCCCGGATGTACGCCGCCACCGTCAGCCGCGTCGACGGTGTGCGGCTGCTCAAGCCGTCGACCGTCGGCACGGCGACCGAGATCCAGACCGACCGCACGCGCATGCACGGGCTGCCGCCGGGGCTGAGCCTCCCGGCCGACCGCTCCTTCAACATGTCGCTGGGGTTCTGGCGGGCCTGCCCGCCGTACCCGATGCTCGGACCGCGGTCGTTCGGCCACCCGGGCTCGGGTGGATCGGTGGGTTTCGCCGACCCCGACGCCCGTGTCGGGTTCGGCTACGTCCCCAACCTGTGGAACTACCGCCCGGACGACCCGCGGGCGACGAACCTGGCCGACGCGGTCCGGGCCTGCCTCGGGTGACGCTCCTGCCGCCCCGGTGGTCGGCCGGTCAGGCGCACGGCTGCAGGGCCGGCGCGGGCACCCGGCGGCGCAGCAGTTCGGGCAGCACGGTCAGCAGGCCGAGCGCCGCGAGGCCGGCGCCGAGCCACAGCGGCGCGCGCAGCCCGGACGTCTCGATCACCAGCCCGCCGAGCGACGACCCGAGGATGACGCCGAGCGTGATGAACGACGAGTGCACGGTGTTGACCAGGGGCCGGGCGTTGCCGGCGCGCTGCACGCGGGTCACCATCGCCGGGTTCATCGTGACGCCGACCAGCCCGATGCCGAGCATCGCCACCACCGCGGGCGCGGGCAGGTCGGCGAGCACGGCGAACGCGGCGAGGAAGACCAGGTTCAGCGCGAGGCCGGCCACCAGGACGGGCAGGGTGTGCCGGTCGGCGAGACGCCCGACGACGACGTTGCCCACGACCGTGGCCGCGCCGTATGCGACGAGCAGCAGCGGCACCGTGCCGCCGTCGAACCCGGTGACCTCGGTGAGGATCGGCGTGAAGTAGCTGAACGCGGAGAACGTGGCGCCGATGATGAGCGTGCTGGTCGACAGCGCCAGCCACAACCGCGGGGCGCGGAACACGCCCAGTTCTTCGCGGAAGGTGCCGCCCTCGGTGGACGTGGCGAGCGCGGGCACGCCGGCGAGCGTGGCCAGCGCCGCGACCACGGCCAGCACGCCGATCGCCCAGAACGCCGCGCGCCAGCCGAGGTTCTCGCCGACGACCGTGGCGAGCGGCAGGCCGAGCAGGGTGCCGAGCATCAGGCCGTTCATCACCACGGCGATCGCGCGGCCGCGGACCTCCGGGCGGGTGAGCTGCGCGGTCAGCGAGATGCCGATGCCGAAGAACGCCTGCGCGGCGACGCCGGTGACGACGCGGGCGACCAGCATCGTGCCGTAACCGCTCGCGGTCGCGGCCAGGACGTTGCCCGCCAGGAAGACCGCGAACAGCAGCATCAGCGCGGTCTTCGGGGCGAGCCGCATCAGGGCGACGGTGAGCACCGGGCCGCCCGCCGCCATCGCGACCGCGAACGCGGTGATCAGGTAGCCGATCTGCGGCACCGTGACGCCGAGCCCGTCGGCCAGCTGGGGCATGAGCCCGGCGACGACGAACTCGCTCGTGACCATCGCGAACACGCCGAGGCTCAGCACGTAGATCGCGCGTGGCATGCGCACTCCTCTCATAGACAACCGTACGTTCCAAAATCGGGGCAAGCCGCGAGGGCTTTCAGGCGAGCAGCGACAAGGCCTGGTCGACGGCTTCGTCCAGGCGGCGGATGTCGTCGGTCTTGCCGACCACGCGGATGCCCTGGATGAACGTGACGAGGAAGCGGGCCAGCGCCCGCGGGTCCTTGTCCGGCGGGAGGTCGCCCTCCTGCTGGGCGCGGGAGAGGGTGCCGGCCAGTGCGGCCTCCAGTTCCCCGAAGGCGATGTCCACCCGGCGGGCCGCCTTCACGTCGCGTGGCAGCAGCTCGGTCGCGGTGTTGGTGACCAGGCAGCCCTTGCGCTCCGCGTCCTCGCGGCACTCGGTGACGTAGGAGTGGACGAAGTCGCGGACCGCGTCGAGCGCGGGGCCGGGCCGGTTGAGCGCGGTCATCGTCTCGGTGCCGCGCAGTTCGCAGTACCGGTCCAGGGCGCGCAGGTACAGGTCGTGCTTGCTGCCGTAGGTGGCGTACAGGCTGGCGCGGTTGACGCCGACGTGGTCGACCAGGTCCTGCATCGAGGTGGCCTCGTAGCCCTGTCGCCAGAACAGCTCCAGCGCCGCGTGCAACGCGGCGTCCGGATCGAACTCCTTGGTCCTCGCCATGATCGGCAGCGTAGCGCATTGGCAACTGATCGTTCCAATAACCCTGGTCTGTCTGCGCTCCTGCTGCCCGATTATCGAGTTGATCGTCAACCAAGGGAGGCGGGAATGTTGCACAATCGAATGATGGATCCGCCCGGGTGGGCGGTGACCGGAAGTCATCGGGAGGCGTGAACTGATGAGCCGCACGGGGCAGGCCGCGCGCGAAGCGGTACCGCCCGAAGCGGTGCTGACCCCTGCCGCGGTGGCGAGCAGGCTCGGTGTCGCGGTCGCGACACTGCGCAGCTGGGACCGCAGGCACGGGCTGGGGCCGAGCTCCCGCGAACCGGGGCGGCACCGCCGGTACACGGTCGGCGACCTGCGACGGCTGGAGCGCGTGGTGCACCTGGTGCGCCAGGGCGTGCCGGTGGCGAGCGCGGCCGCGAGCGTGAGCGCGGGTGCGGCGCCGCCGATCGCCCCACCCGGTCAGGTGCCCGACCGGGTGGCGAGCCGCCGGCGGCGGTCACTGCGCGGAGCCGCCGAGAAGCTCGACCCGGACGCGTTCCGCCGCATCGTGGTCGGCTTCCTCGACCGGCACGGCACCGTCGACACGTGGCAGAAGCTGCTCGTCCCGTTCCTGCAGGAGCTGGGCGAGCGGTGCGCCGAGCCGGGCGGGCCCGTCGAGGTCGAGCACCTCGCCACCGACGGGATCATCGCCGCGCTGCACGCGGTCCCGCCGGGCAACACCGGTTCGGCTTCCGTGCTGCTGGCGTGCGCGCCGGACGAACAGCACTCCCTGCCGCTGGAGGTCCTGCGGCACGCGCTCGCCGAACGCGGCCGCGGCACCATCTCGCTCGGCGCGCGCGTGCCGCCGCGGTCGCTGCTCACGACCGTGACGGTGCGCAAACCGGCGGCGACGGTCGTGTGGGCGCACACGCCCGAGCTGGCCAGCCAGGTCCCGGCGGACGAGCTGACCGGCACGCGGCTGTTCGTGGCCGGCCCCGGCTGGGACGGCCTCGCCCTCCCCGACGGGACGCGGCACCTGCGCGACCTGGCCGAGGCGGTCGAGGCCCTGGCCTGAGCGTCAGGGGTTGACGCCGGTCAGCGCGAAGAACTCCTGGCGGGACCGGGCGTCTTCGCGCAGCGTGCCGAGCAGCGTCGAGGTGACGGTGCTCGAACCCGCGGCCTGCACGCCCCGCAGCGTCATGCAGGTGTGCTCGGCCTCGATCACCACCCCCACGCCCTTCGGGTGGACGTGTTCGGCGAGCCAGTCCGCCACCTGCTTGGTGAGCCGTTCCTGCACCTGCGGGCGCCGCGCGAAGTGCTCGACGATGCGGGCCAGTTTGGACAGTCCCAGGATGCGCTCGCCGGGCAGGTACCCGACGTGCGCGACGCCGACGAACGGCAGCAGGTGGTGCTCGCACACCGACCGCACCGGGATTCCCCGCGCCAGCACCAGCTCGTCGTACCCCTCGTCGTTGGGGAACGTGGTCAGGTCGAACGGCCGCGGCGAGAACAGCTCGGCGTAGGCGCGGGCCATCCGGCCGGGCGTCCCGCGGAGGCTTTCCGGCTCCAGCGACACCCCCAGTGCTTCGAGGAACTGGGCGGCGTGGAGCTCGGCGGCGGCGAGGTCCACTCCCTCGGCGGGCTCGTGGACGACTCGCAGGGCGGTTTCGGACTGCACGTGCTGCCTTTCGATCGGGTGGGTCAGTGGGCTGGGCGGGTGCGGTGGGCCGGCGGCGAGCGGTACCCCTCGGCCTGCACGTCCTCGGCGGCGACGCGGACGCCGAAGCGGTAGGCGAGCTTGCCGCCGAGGTAGCCGGACACCGCCAGGGCGGCGAGCGCGGCCGCGGACAGCACCAGCGGGCCGATGCCGACCCGCCCGTCGAGCTCGCCCTGACGCCAGAAGAAGCCGGCGACGAACGCGCCGGTGACGGTGAGGTTGAGCCCCATGTGCGTGAGCCCGGTCCGGAAGGCCCGGGTGCCGCGCGGCACCGCCAGCAGGTCGAGCGCGCCGGTGGCCGCGGCCAGCACCGCGCCGATGACCCCGATGGCGATGAGCCAGACCGATCCCCGCGTCAGGAACCCCGGCCCGGCGACGATCCGGGACCCGATGTCGAACACCAGGCTGCTCACCCACGCCCCGATCGGCACCGTCACCAGGATCGGGTGGAACGGGTGACCGTAGGGCCCGGCGAGCACGGCGCTCGCCGGCCGTTTCGCGTCTGCCATGACGACCTCCGGCTACTCGGTTTTCGCCAATGAAGTTTGGTCTTATCGCTCCGGAACGTCAAGAGTGCGCAATTGCGCATGTGAGATTGGGTGATATCGTGATCCGATGAGCGAGGGGCCGATCCGGGCGCTGGCCGCGCTCGACGACGAGCTGCGGCGCAGCATGTACGCCTTCATCCGCCAGGCCCGGCGCCCGGTCACGCGGGACGAGGCCGCCGCGTCCGCCGGCATCTCGCGCAAGCTCGCCGCGTTCCACCTCGACAAGCTCGTGGCGGCCGGGTTGCTGCGGGCGCGCTACGAGTTCGTCGGCGAGCGCCGGGGCGCGGGCCGCACCCCCAAGGTCTACGAGCCCTCCGGCGAGGAGGTGCGGGTCAGCATCCCACCCCGCCACCACGACCTGCTCGCGGACATCCTCCTCGGCGCGGTGCTGGACGAAGGCGAACACGAGACCGCCCGCGACGCCGCGCTTCGCGTCGCCCGTAAGCGGGGCCGGGCGGTCGGGACCGCCGAGCGCGAGCGGACGCGGCCGGGCCGCCTCGGCGCCGAGCGGGCGCTGACCGTCGCCGCGGAAGTCGTGGAACGGCACGGTTTCGAACCCAGCCGCGAGTCCCCGGTCTGCGTGCGGCTGCGCAACTGCCCGTTCCACCCGCTGGCCGCGCGCGAGCCGGCCGTGGTGTGCGGCATCAACCAGTCCTTCCTCGGCGGCCTGCTGGACGGCCTCGACGCGGCGAGCGTGGAGGCGGCTTTGGAACCACGGGCGGGGGAGTGCTGCGTGGTACTGCGCGCCAGGTCCTGAGCACCGAGCCGGCGCCCCGCCGGTGACGAACCACCCGGTGATTCGGCGTGGTGTCCTGTTGGTCATGGCAGTTTGGCGGGCGCTGCGCCGGGGTGCTCCACGCCAGGAATCCTGTGTTCACGCAGCGCCGGATGTTGTTCATCGTCGCGGTGCACGCGTGCTTGCTGACCGCGTTCCAATGGCTGACCCCGGCGAGCGGCCGCTTCCTGCGGCACGTGCCGCTGTGCGGGGTGGGTGGCGCTGGCATGGTGATCGTCGTCGTCGCGGTCGGTCTGCGCCTGCCCGCGGTGGCCGGCAGGCGCGCGTGACGCTCGGCTGAGTGACAAGCACGGGGTGTTGTGACAGCGTGTCGGCATGGTCGAACCTGCCGTCCGGGTCGAGCGCAGCGGCCCCGTCTGCACCGTGATCCTGTCGCGCCCGCACGCGCGCAACGCCGTCGACGGCCCGACCGCGCAGGCGCTGCTGGAGGCCTTCGAGGCGTTCGACGCCGACGACTCCGCCGCGGTCGCCGTGCTGTGGGGCGAGGGCGGCACGTTCTGCGCGGGCGCCGACCTCAAGGCGATCGGCACCGAGCGCGGCAACCGGCTGGGCGAGGACGGCCCCGGCCCGATGGGACCGACGCGGCTGCGGCTGGGCAAGCCGGTGATCGCCGCGATCGCCGGGCACGCCGTCGCGGGCGGGCTGGAACTCGCGCTGTGGTGCGATCTGCGGGTCGCGGCCGAGGACGCGGTGTTCGGGGTGTTCTGCCGGCGCTGGGGAGTGCCGCTGATCGACGGCGGCACCGTGCGGCTGCCGCGGCTGATCGGGGTGAGCCAGGCGATGGATCTGGTGCTGACCGGTCGCCCGGTGCCCGCGGAGGAGGCGCTGCGGATGGGCCTGGCGAACCGGGTCGTGCCGGCGGGCACCGAACGCGCCGCGGCGGAGGAACTGGCCGCGGCGATAGCCGGTTTCCCGCAGACGTGCCTGCGCGAGGACCGGCTGTCGCTGCTGGAGCAGGACGGCATGGACGAGCAGGCCGCGATGGCGAACGAATGGCGGCACGGCCTGACCTCACTGGCCGCCGACGCGGTGCGGGGAGCACAACGCTTCGCAGCGGGCGCGGGGCGGGGTGGCTCGTTCGAGTAGCGCTGCCGCCCGGAGCACCACCAGCGCGCCGGCCCGGCGGCTCGGTCGGCTAGCCGTTCTCGTTGTTCTCGTTGTTCTCGTTGATCGCGTTGTTCGTGCCGGTCACGAGCCAGCGCGCGACCTCGTGCAGCTTCCGGTTCGTGTTCTGCGAGGCGCGCACCAGCAGGTCGAACGCCTGGTCGTCGGTCACCTGGTGGCGTTCCATCAGGATGCCCTTGGCCATCGAGATGACGTCGCGCGACTCCAGCGCGCTGCGCAGCTGCGCCTGGGCCCGCGACCCGGCCAGCGCGACGGCCGCGTGCGCGGCGAACAGGCCGCACACGTGCTCGGCGGATTCGTCGAACGCGTCCCGCTGGGTGGAGAACAGGTTGAGCGCGCCGAGCAGCGTCTTGCCGGTGAACAGGCGCACCGCGAGCATCGAGTTGATCCCCAGCTCGGCGGCGGCGTAGCCGAACTTGGGCCAGCGCTCGTCGGCGGCGATGTCGGCGGTGCGGTACACGATGTCGGTGTACACCGCGTCCACGCAGGGGCCCTCGCCCAGCTTGTGCTGCAGCTCGTCGAGGCGCGCGACCCGCTCGCTGGACGGTGCGACGGACTTCAGGCTGCCCGACTCCAGCAGGGAGACGCCGGCGTCCTCGGTGCCCGGGACCGTCGCCGCGACGGCCTGCACGATGTTCGCGACCGTCTGCTCGACGTCCGGCTCCGGTTCGAGCGTGCGCACGACCGCGCTGAGCGCGTCCGCGAGCTCGAGGTCGGCCGGCTTGATGAGTTCGTCCGTCACCTGGACAGTCTTATCCATGGGGCTGGGGCGGCGACAGGGGCTGCCCCCGCGTTTCAGATTCCCGGGTCCCTCGGTCGGCTGACGCGGTCCCGCCGGAAGGCCGCCGCGACGCAGGCCGCGGAGGCGAGCACGAGCAGCCCGGCCAGCACCCACGCCCAGGCCGCGCCCATGGTGACGGCCAGGTAGACCTCGGCGGCGGCGGTGCCCGCGAACGCGAGCGCCACGAGCAGCCAGAACCACCGGATGGCGGATGCGCGCATGGGAACCACTCCTTGCCGGGTTGCTTCGCCTATCGCGCCCGGGCGGTGTGGGGTTACCCGCGTCGCTATTCGCAGTACTTGAGCAGCGGCAGGATCGCCCGTTCCGGCAGCTCCGCCGGTTCCGCGCAGGCCGCCAGCCGCGCCAGCAGGTCGTCCTCGTCGAGACCGGTCCCGATCAGCACCAGCCGCGTCGCCGGGGCCTCCGCGCCCCACGGCGACCGGTGGAACCGCAGGTACGGGCCGACGGTCTGCAGCAGGAACCGGTCGTCGTAGCCGGGCACGGCGAACCGCACCGGCCCCTTCATCCGGTACAGCCCGGCCGGCCGCTCGGTCAGGAACGCCAGCAGCCGCCGCGGGTGGAGCGGCGTGTCGGACGAGAACTCGACGCTGCGGTAGGCGTCGTGCAGGTGCTCGTGGACCTCGCTGTCGGAGTGCCGCAGGTCGTCGAACGACAGCTGCCGCGCCACCGGCTTCCGCTCCCGCGCGTCGAACAGCAGACCGGGGTCGATCGCGCCGAACGCGGACCGCACCACCGGGCGGCCGTCGCTCACCTTGCGCACCAGCTCGACCAGGCCGGGATCGTCGCGCCGGTCGGTCTTGTTCAGCACCACCAGGTCGGCGAAGCGCAGGTGCTCGTCCAGCTCGGGGTGGCGCACCCGGTTGGCCTCGAACTCGACCGCGTCGACCACCTCGACGAGCCCGCCGTAGGCGACGCGCGGGTTCTCGCTGGACAGCAGCATCCGCACCAGGTCGCGCGGTTCGGCGAGGCCGCTGGCCTCGATGACGATCGCGTCGATGCCCAGCTCCGGCTCGGCGAGCCGCTCCAGCATCCGGTCCAGGCCCGCGGTGTCGACCGCGCAGCACAGGCAGCCGTTGCCCATCGGCAGCATGGCGTCGACCTGCCCGGCGACGGCCAGCGCGTCCACGTTGACGCGGCCGAAGTCGTTGACGATCACGCCGATGCGGTGGTCGCGGGCGTGCGTCAGGAGGTGGTTGACCAGTGTCGTCTTGCCCGAGCCCAGGTAACCGGCGACCAGGACCACGGGAATCGCCTCGGAAGTGCTCACCTCGCTACACCCTAGCGCGCGATGGGCCACGCCAGTGGGATCGCCGCCCCGGCCGGTCGCGGTGTGGTGGGTGGGCGGTCGTGGGGGTGTGTTGTGGTTGAGCAGGCGGGTGGGGGTTGGCCGCGCGGGTGGTGCTGCCCCACCGGAACGGCGCGGCCGAGCAGGCGGGGGCTCAAACCGGGCCACCGGTCTGCGTCTCCAGGCGGCCCGCCCGCCGTGGCGGGTGTCGTCGGCGGGTTCCCTGGACCTCAGCCGCGCCAGTGGTACTGCCTCTCCGGCCGCCCGGTGCCGCCGTAGCGCAGCCGTACCTCGGCCCGTCCGGCGGCCACGAAGTGCTCCAGGTACCGCCGCGCGCTCGGCCTCGACAGGTCCGTCACCCCGGCGCACTCGCTCGCCGACAGCCCGTCCGGGTGGGCCTGCAGCGCCTGCCGCACCAGTTCGGCCGTCTGCTCGGTCAGCCCCTTCGGCAGCGCTTTCGGCGTGCGGGCCCCGAAGACCGCGTCCACGTCCTCCTGCCCGGCCGTGCTGCGCTGCGCCAGCCGGTGCAGTTTCCGCCGCAGCGTGGCGAACTCCTCCAGCTGCGCCTGCAGCGCCGACGACGGGAACGGCTTGATCAGGTAGTGCAGCGCGCCACCACGCAGGGCGCCCCGCACGGTCTCCACGTCCCGCGCGGCCGTGATGATCAGGACGTCGATGTCCTGCGTCGCCGGGTCGGCCCGCAGCTGCCGCAGCACCGACAGGCCGTCCACGTCGGGCAGGTAGATGTCCAGCAGCACCAGGTCCGGGTGCAGCTCCCGCGCCGCACGCAGCGCCTCGGCACCGGTGTGCGCCACCCCGGCGACGGTGAACCCCGGCGCGCGCGACACGTATCCACTGTGGACCTTCGCGACCATGAAGTCGTCGTCCACCACCAGAACCCGCATCACCGGGACACCTCCGCTCGCGTCGGCAGGACGGCGGTGAACACCGCGCCGTCGGCGTTGTGCACGGCCACCGAGCCGCCGCGGCGCAGGCAGGTCTGCCGCGTCAGCGCCAGCCCGAGCCCGCGCCTGCCGCCGTGCTCGGCGGCCTTCGTGGTGAACCCGTGGGTGAACACCTCGGTCGCGATCTCCGGCGCCACCCCCGGCCCGGAGTCCCGCACCACCACCGAAACCGCGTCCGCGTCCTGCCGGATCTCCACCTCGATCCAGTCGCCGTCCCGGCCGGCCAGCGCGTCCAGGGCGTTGTCGACGAGGTTGCCGACCACGGTCACCAGGTCCGCCGACAACCGGTCGTCCACATCGTCCAGACCGGTGCCCGGCGCGAGCCGCAGGCCGACACCCCGCTCGGCGGCCAGGCTGGCCTTCGCGATGAGCAGCGCCGCGACCGCCGAGTCGGCGATGTGCGCGGTGACCTCCTCCTGCCACTTCGTCTGGGCCTCGCTGACCAGGTCGACGTAGTGCCGCACCTCGTCGTACTCGCCCAGCTCGATCAGCCCGGCGATGGTGTGCAGGCGGTTGCTGAACTCGTGGGCCTGCGCCCGCAGCGTGTCCGTGGCCCGCGACGTGGCCTCCAGCTCCTCGCGCAACGCGGCCAGCTCGGTGCGGTCCCGCAGCGTCACGACGGCGCCGCGCGCGATCGGCATCCGGTTGAGCGCCAGCACCCGCCCCGCTCGCAGGCCGATCTGGTCGACGCCATGCGCGCGTCCGGTGAGCACGTCGGTGAGCCGCTCGTTGAGCCCGAGCTCCGCGACCGGCCGCCCGACGCAGTCCGCGGGCAGCGCCAGCAGGTCGCGGGCCTGGTCGTTGACGAGCGTCACCCGGTGCTGGGAGTCCAGGCCGAGCACGCCCTCCTTGATGCCGTGCAGCAGCGCTTCCCGGTGCTCGGCCAGCGCGGTGATCTCCCGCGGCTCCATGCCCAGCGTCTGCCGCTTCACGCGCCAGGTGAGCAGCAGCGACCCGGCGACCCCGACCACGGTCGCGATGCCCAGCATCGTCAGCGCCGCGCCGGGCGAGTTCGCCACGCCCTCGAAGAAACCAGGCGTCTCGGTGCCTGCCGCGACGATCCCGACGATCTGCCCGGCGTCCCCGATCACCGGCACGTGCGCCACCAGCTGCCCGGAGATCTCGCCGACCCAGGCGCGCCCCTGCAACACGGTGCTCGCGCCCAGCGGCAGCTCCGTGCGCAGCTGGTTCGGGTCCGGGGAGGTGAGCACGATCCCGTCGGGTGCGGCGATGATCACCGAGTCCGCACCGGAGAGGGTCCGCGCGGACTCGGCGAAGGCGGGCAGCGCGTCCCGCCGGATCGGATCGGCCAGGCTCGCCCGCACCCCGGCGGTCGCCGCGACCTGCTCGGCGACGGCGAGCAGCTTGCGGCCCTGCGTGTCGGTGAACGTCCGGTCGGACTGCACGGCGGAGTAGCCGAACACGCACGCGAGCAGCGCGAACACGATGATCAGCTGCCAGCCCAGCAGCTGGCGGGCCAGCGATCCTTGCGCACCCACGCCCCTCACTATCGCATCCGCGACGCCCGATCGTGCCGTGACCACAATGACCACAACGACCGATAGGTGCCTAACGGGTGACAGCGGCGCGGCCCCGGTGCACGATGCCGGGCAACGAAGGTCCACAACGAGGTGCGCTGATGAAGAATCGCAAGGGCTGGCTCGCCGTTCTCGGCGCGGCCGTGGCTCTCCTCCTCGTCCCCCCGCTGGTGTCCGCGGGCGGCGAGGAGACCGGGCCCCAGATCAGGGGCCTGCGGATGATGGTCCCCAACTCGCCCGGCGGCGGCTACGACATCACGGCCCGCACGGCCGTGAAGGCGGTCGAGGACGCCGGGCTCAACGGCAACATCGAAGTGTTCAACCTGCCCGGCGCGGGCGGCACGGTCGGCCTCGGCCGTCTGGTGAACGAGCGCGGCAACGGCAAGCTCGCCATGTCCATGGGCCTCGGCGTGGTCGGCTCGGTCTACACCAACAAGTCGCCGTCGTCGCTGCAGGACACCACCGCGATCGCGAAGCTGACCGAAGAGGCCGACATCGTCGTGGTCAGCAAGGACTCGCCGTACCAGACGATCCAGCAGCTGGTCGAGGCGTGGCGCGCGGACCCGGGCAGCGTCCCGGTCGGCGGCGGCTCGGCGCCCGGCGGGCCGGACCACCTCGCGCCGATGCTGATGGCGCAGGCGGCCGGGATCCCGCCGACGCGGGTCAACTACATCCCGTTCGACGGCGGTGGCGAGCTGATGGCGTCCGTGCTGGGCGGCAAGGTCGGGTTCGGCGTCTCCGGCATCGGCGAGACCCGCGACCAGATCGCCTCGGGCGCGCTGCGGGCGCTGGCGGTGACCAGCCCCCAACGGGTGCCGGGCATCGACGCGCCGACACTCCTGGAGTCCGGTGTGGACGTGTCGTTCACCAACTGGCGCGGGATCGTCGCGCCGCCGGGCCTGTCCGACAGCGACCGGGAACGGCTCATCGGGTTGTTCACACGGCTGCAGGACACGCCGCAGTGGCGGGAAGCGTTGCAGCGCAACGGGTGGACGCCGGCGTTCCAGCCGGGTGACGACTTCGCCGCGTTCCTCAAGACGGAGAACGACCGGGTCGCCGCGGTGCTGAAGGAGCTGGGGCTCGCATGAGCGTGATCGAGGAGAAGACGACGTCCGCGCCGAAGTCCTGGTGGCGCACGCACTCCGAGCTGGGTGTCTGTGTCTTCCTGTTCGCCGTCGGCGTGCTGGTGCTCGTCGACGCGCTGAGCATCCCGACCGACTTCACGCAGCGCGGGCCGGTCGGCCCGAAGGCGGTGCCGATCCTCGTCGGCTCGCTGCTGCTGCTCGTGTCGCTGCTGCTGGCGCGCGACGTGCTGCGCGGCGGCCGCGGCGAGGCAGAGGCGGGGGAGGACGTCGACCTGGACGCCCCCGCGGACTGGCGCACGGTGCTGCTGCTGTCGGGCGCGTTCCTGGCGAACGCCGCGCTGATCGACACGCTCGGGTTCCCGCTGTCGTCGGCGATCATGTTCTGGGGCGCTGCCTACGCGTTGGGCAGCAGGCACCTGGTGCGGGATCCGCTGATCGCGGCAGGCGTCTCGCTGGTCACCTGGTTCGTGTTCACGGTGCTGCTGGGCGTTCCGCTGCCCGGCGGCCCGCTGATGGGGGTGCTGTAGCTCATGGACCTGTCCAACCTGTGGGCGGGCTTCGGCACCGCGCTGACCCCGTCGCACCTGATGTTCGCCGCGATCGGTGTCCTGCTGGGCACCGCGATCGGCGTGCTGCCGGGCATCGGCCCGGCGATGGCGGTGGCACTGCTGCTGCCGGTGACCTACGGTCTCGACCCGACGGCGGCGTTCATCATGTTCGCCGGCATCTACTACGGCGGCATGTTCGGCGGCTCGACGACGTCGATCCTGCTCAACACGCCCGGGGAGAGCGCGGCGGTGGTCACCGCGATCGAGGGCAATCCCATGGCGCGCAAGGGCCGCGGCCCGCAGGCGCTGGCCGCGGCGGCGATCGGGCACTTCACCGGCGGCATCATCGGCACGATCGCGCTGGTGCTGCTCGCGCCGCTGATCGCCGACCTCGCCGTGGACATCGGGGCGCCGGACTACTTCGCGATCATGGTGCTGTCGTTCGTCGCGGTGACCTCGGTGCTGGGCAAGTCCCGCGTCCGCGGCTACGCGTCGCTGCTGATCGGGCTGACGATCGGCCTGGTCGGGCTCGACGAGATGACCGGCCAGTCGCGGCTGACGTTCGGCGCGCTGCACCTGGCGGACGGCATCGACGTGGTGATCGTCGCGGTCGGCCTGTTCGCCGTGGGCGAGTCGCTGTGGGTGGCCGCGCACCTGCGCCACAACCAGTCCGAGGCGATCCCGGTGGGGCGGCCCTGGCTGTCCCGGTCGGACCTGCGGCGGACGTGGAAGCCGTGGCTGCGCGGGCCGGTGATCGGGTTCCCGTTCGGCGCGATCCCCGCCGGTGGCGCGGAAATCCCGACGTTCCTGTCGTACGTGACCGAGAAGCGGTTGTCGCGCAGGCAGGACGAGTTCGGCAAGGGCGCGATCGAGGGCGTCGCCGGCCCGGAGTCGACGGCGAGCGCGTCGGCGGCGGGCACGCTGGTGTCGATGCTGACGCTGGGCCTGCCGACCACGGCGGTCGCCGCGGTGATGCTGGCGGCGTTCCAGCAGTACGGCATCCAGCCGGGGCCGCTGCTGTTCCAGCGCGAGTCCGCGCTGGTGTGGGCGCTGATCGCGAGCCTGTTCATCGGGCTGGTGCTGTTGCTGCTGATCAACCTGCCGATGGCGCCGGTGTGGGCGAAGCTGCTGCGAATCCCGCGGCCGTACCTGTACGCCGGGATCCTGTTCTTCGCCAGCGTCGGGGCCTACGCGGTCAGCGGCTCGGTGATCGACCTGATCCTGCTGTACGTGATCGGTGTGATCGGGTTCGCCATGCGGCGCTTCGGGTTGCCGGTGCTGCCGGCGATCATCGGGGTCATCCTCGGCCCGGCCGCGGAGCAGCAGATGCGGCGGGCGCTGCAGATCAGCGACGGCGACCTCACCGGGCTGGTGAACTCGCCCCTCGCGATCGGCGTGTACGTGCTGGTCGCGGTGCTGCTGGCGTGGCCGCTGGTGCGGAAGCTGGTGCGCCGCCGGGAACCGGCGAAGGTGTGAGTACCGGGAGGGCGGCCGCGGCGGGCGCGGCTGGCGGGGGGCGAGATGTGATGAGGTTCGGGGAGGGAAGGAGAGGGGACGAGGGGGGGGAGAGAGGGGGGGGGCAGGGATCAAAAAAAAAAGGG
>NZ_JBEXTZ010000111.1:0-25417 GCF_040614195.1 Amycolatopsis sp. NPDC006125 | reverse complement strand
GTCGCCGAGCAGGGTTGTCAAGGCGGGAAAGCGTGCCTTGACAACCCTGGTCGGCGACTAAAGATCGGCTGTGGATCGGGGGCGGGGGAGGTCTGATTGGGGCAGTCGGCTTGCTTTCGTTGCCGGGCGGCGGTTTGTGTTGTGTTGTGGGGCCGCGAAAAGAACAACTACCGGCGCGGTAGCTTGTCCAGCAGGCGGAGCCCGATCGTCATGCCCCGAGCCCAAACCTTCCCCGGCACCACGCGAGGCGGCCGAAGCCGAACGCCCCTCTGCACGGCGATCGACTGTGCTTCGGTGTACTTCAGCAGTCCCTCGGCGCCGTTCCGCCTTCCGAAGCCGCTGTCCTTCATGCCTCCCATGGGCAGGCCGACGCTGCCGAAGGTCGCCGCGTAGCCTTCGTTCACGTTGACCGTTCCGGCCTTCAACCGGGTGGCCACCGCCCATCCCGCGGCCGCGCTGCCGGACCACACGCTCGCGTTCAAGCCGTATTCGGTGTCGTTCGCGCGCTCGATGGCCTCATCCAGGTCCGTGTAGCCGTAGATCGCGACCACCGGGCCGAACGTCTCCTCCCGGAACAGCGCCACGTCCTCCGTCACGTCCGTGAGCACCGTCGGCTCGTAGAACAACGGGCCCAGGTCGGGACGGGCCCGGCCGCCCGTGAGCACAGTCGCTCCCTTGGCCCGCGCGTCCTCCACGTGGGCGCTCACCGCCGCCAGCTGGTCGGCGCTCGTCAGGGACCCCATGTCCGCGCCGAAGCCGAGTTCGGCGCCCAGCTTCAGCGCCTTGGTCTTCGCCACGAACGCCTTCGTGAACTCGTCCCGGATGTTCTCGTGCACGTAGATCCGCTCGACCGACACGCACAACTGCCCGGCGGAGGAGAAGCACGCCGTCACCGCACCGGCCGCCGCCTTCGCCACGTCGGCATCCGGCAGGACGATCATCGGGTTCTTGCCGCCCAGCTCCAGCGAATAGCCGGTGAGCCGCTTCGCGACCTTCTCCGCCAGCGCCTTCCCGGTCGGCGTCGAACCGGTGAAGCACAGGTAGTCCGACTCCTCGACGATCGCGTCGCCGATGCGCGAACCCCGGCCCAGCACGATCCGCCACACCCCCGCGGGCAGACCGGCCTCCTCGGCCAGCTCGTGCAGCCACAACGCCGACAACGCGGTCTGGTTGTCCGGCTTCTGCACCACCGCGTTGCCCGCCGCGAGCGCCGGCAGCACGTCCATCGCGGTCAGTGCCAGCGGGTAGTTCCACGGCGAGATGACCCCGACGACACCCTTGGGGTGACGCACCTCGCCCGCCTTCGTGGCGACCGGGATGACCCCCGCGGCCCGCCTGGCGCCGAGGATCTTCGCGCTGTGCTTGCCGTAGTAGCCCGCGACCAGGGCCGTCGCGCTGACCTCGTCGAACGCGTCGATCCGCGCCTTGCCCGCCTCCAGCTGCACCAGGTTCAGGATCTCCTCCTGACGGCCCAGGATGAGCTCCCCGAGCCGCTTCAGCACCCGCTGCCGCTCGGCCACCGGACGCGCCGCCCACGCCCGCTGCGAAGAGCGCGCCGCAGCGAACACCGCTCGCACGTCGGTGTCGGTGGCCTGCGGCAGCGTCGCGGTCGGCAGCCCGGTGAACGGCGCGGTGATCTCCACCGGAGCGGAGTCCTGCCCGCCTTCGGCCCGCCGGGCGAGCTGCGCGGCGCGGGCCGCGGGGGGCGCGCCGGGGATCCCGCCGACGGTGTTCGGTCCCGTCGAAGCCTCACCCGTGTTCGCGGCGGTGCTGGTCATCGGCCCTCCTGGCGCTGGTCGGCGGCGTTACCGGCGAGTACAGCATACCGTCGGTATGGCCAGGATCCCTTTTCGTTCGGGAACGTCACAGTCGGAGATCCACACGTCTCAGGAGTGGGCGGCCGGCCCGGGCGAGGGCCGGGCCGGCCGCCTGTCACGCCACGTACCGCGCGAGGTGCTCGCCGGTCAGCGTCGAGCGGGCGGCCGCGAGCTCGGCCGGACTGCCCTCGAACACGATGCTCCCGCCGTCGGTGCCCGCGCCCGGCCCGAGGTCGATGACGTGGTCGGCATGCGCGATGACCGCCAGGTGGTGCTCGACGACCACCACCGAGCGCCCGGAGTCCACCAGCCGGTCGAGCAGCTCCAGCAGCTGGGCCACGTCGGCCAGGTGGAGCCCGGTCGTCGGCTCGTCGAGGACGAGCACCGGGGCGTCGGCGGCCATGTGCACGGCGAGCTTGAGCCGCTGCCGCTCCCCGCCGGACAGGGTGGTCAGCGGCTGGCCGAGCGTGAGGTACCCGAGGCCGACGTCGCGCAGCCGCACCAGGATCCGGTGCGCGGCAGGCAACCCGGTGGCGAAGAACTCCGCGGCTTCGGCGACCGTCATCGCCAGCACCTCGGCGATGTTGCGCCCGCCGAGCCGGTGTTCCAGCACGTGGGCCTGGAAGCGGCGGCCCTCGCACTCCTCGCACACGGTGGTCACCCCGGCCATGAGCGCCAGGTCGATGTAGACGACGCCGGCGCCCTTGCAGGCCGGACAGGCGCCTTCGGAGTTGGAGCTGAACAACGCCGGTTTCACCCCGCCGGCCTTGGCGAACGCGGCGCGCACCGGGTCGAGCAGCCCGGTGTAGGTCGCCGGGTTGGAGCGGCGCGAGCCCCGGATCGCGCTCTGGTCGACGACGACCACGCCCTCGTGCCGCGCCACGGCCCCGTGGACCAGCGAGCTCTTGCCGGACCCGGCCACCCCGGTGACCACCGTGAGCACGCCCAGCGGCACGTCCACGTCGACCTTCCGCAGGTTGTTCTCGGCGGCGCCGCGGATGGGCAGTGCCCCGGTGGGGACGCGCACGCTCTCCTTGACCGCGGCGCGGTAGCCCAGGTGCCGCCCGGTGAGCGTGCCGGAGGCACGCAACCCGTCGACGTCGCCTTCGTAGCAGACCTGCCCGCCCGCGGTGCCCGCACCGGGACCGAGGTCGACGACGTGGTCGGCGATCCGGATCGTCTCCGGCTTGTGCTCGACCACCAGCACCGTGTTGCCCTTGTCCCGCAGGCGCAGCAGCAGCTCGTGCATGCGGTGGATGTCGTGCGGGTGCAGCCCGACCGTGGGCTCGTCGAACACGTAGGTGACGTCCGTCAGGCTGGAGCCGAGGTGGCGGACCATCTTCACGCGCTGCGCCTCGCCGCCCGACAGCGTCCCGGCGGGCCGGTCCAGTGACAGGTAGCCGAGGCCGATCTCGACGAACGAGTCCAGGGTGCGACCCAGGTTCGCCAGCAGCGGAGCCACCGAGGGGGCGCTCAGCCCGCGCACCCACCGGGCCAGGTCGCTGATCTGCATGGCGCAGGCGTCGGCGATGTTGATCCCGTCGATGCGGGAGGCCAGCGCCGCCGCGTTCAGCCTCGCCCCACCGCAATCCGGGCACGCGGCGAAGGTGACCGCCCGCTCCACGAAGGCGCGCACGTGCGGCTGCAGTGCGTCCTTGTCCTTGGACAGGAACGACTTCCGCACCCGGTGGAGCAGACCTTCGTAGGAGATGTTCGAGCCGCCGAGCCGGATCTTGGTCTGGTCGCGGTGCAGCAGGTCGTGCAGCTCGGTGTCGTTGTAGTCGCGGATCTTCTTGTCCGGGTCGAGGAACCCGGAGCCGGTGTAGGTGCGCACGAGCCAGCCGTCCGGGGTGAAGCCGGGCACTTGGATGGCGCCCTCGGACAGGCTCCGGTCACGGTCGACGACGGCGCCGAGGTCGATCTCGGACACCTGGCCGGTGCCCTCGCAGCGCGGACAGGCCCCGGCGGGCAGGTTGAAGCTGTAGTGGAACCCGGGGCCGGCGCTGGGCTCGCCGAGGCGGGAGAACACGATCCGCAGCATGGCGTGCACGTCGGTGGCGGTGCCGACGGTGGAGCGGGAGTTCGGGGTCATCCGGTCCTGGTCGACCACGATCGCCGTGGTCAGGCCCTCCAGGACGTCGACGTCGGGGCGGGCGGCCCGTGGCAGGAAGCCCTGGACGAAGGCGGAGTAGGTCTCGTTGATCAGCCGCTGCGACTCCGCGGCGATCGTGCCGAACACCAGCGAGCTCTTGCCGGAGCCGGAGACTCCGGTGAACACGGTGAGGCGGCGTTTGGGGATGGTGACGTCGACGTCGCGCAGGTTGTTGACGCGAGCGCCCAGGACGCGGATCAGGGCATGGCTGTCGGCGGGGTGTCCCATACCTCTACTCTATACACCGTACGGAGTACCCGTTCAGTCGCCGCGATAGGCGCTCACCGCGAGCCGCTTCCACTCCTCCAGCAGCTGCTTCCGCCGCGCGGGCGCGCCACCCAGCTCGGCGTCCAGCGCCAGACCGCGGGTGAAGTTCACCGTCAGCCAGAACAGCGTCTCCAGGCGCTCGCGGGGCAGGTCGGGCGCGAAGTTCCGGATCAGCGTCAGCGTTTCGCGGCCCAGGGCCCGGTCGACCGGCCGGATCGCCGCCCGCAGGGCCGGGTCGGTGCGCGCCGCGATCCACAGTTCGGTCGCTGCGGTGGCGAGCGTGCCGGAATAACCGGCCCACAGCAGGTCGATCGCCGCGGGAATGGCCTCCTCGCCGCTCGGCAGGTCCGTGAACGACTCCGCCAGCGCCGCTGTCCGCCGGCTCGTGAGATGCGCCACAGCGGCCGCCATCAGGTCGGCCTTGTCCGCGAAGTGGTGCTGCGCCGCCCCTTTCGACACCCCCGCCCTGGCGCAGATCTCCTGCATCGACGTGCGGGCGTAGCCGAGCTCGACCAGGCATTCGATGGTCGCGTCGAGCAGGGCGGTCCGGGTCTGCTCCCGGCGCTCGGCCTGTGTGCGGTGCCCCCGCGCGGTCACGTCGCCTCCTTTACCGGCGCTGTGCCCGGATGTACATTCCAGTCGGAACTTACATTCCATCCGTAATGTTTTCCACCGCTGGAGGTCACCGATGCCGTTGCCCGCACCGAAGAGTTCCTGGGCGCAGGACCTGGGCGAGTTCCGCGAACTGGCCCGTGCGTTCTGCCAGAAGGAGCTCGTGCCGCACCAGGAGCGGTGGAGCGAGCAGAAGTCCGTCGATCGCGAGCTGTGGACCAAGGCGGGCGAGGTCGGGCTGCTCGCCATCTCTATCCCCGAGGAGTACGGCGGCGGTGGCGGCACCTTCGCGCACGAAGCCGTGCTGTACGAGGAGCAGGCCCGCAGCGGCGACGGCTCCTGGGGCGTGTCCGTGCACAACGGGATCGTGGCGCACTACCTGCTCCACTACGCCACCGAAGAGAAGAAGAAGGAGTGGCTGCCCAAGCTCGCCAGCGGCGAGTGGGTCGGCGCGATCGGCATGACCGAGCCCGGCACCGGCTCCGACCTGCAGGGCATCAAGACCCGCGCGGTGCGCGAGGGCGACGAGTACGTCATCAACGGCGCCAAGACCTTCATCAGCAACGGCGGCATGGCCGACCTGGTGGTGCTGGCCTGCAAGACCGACCCGGACGCCGGTGCGGCCGGGGTGTCGCTGATCGTCGTCGAGACCAACCGCGAGGGCTTCCGCCGTGGCCGCGTGCTCGACAAGGTCGGCCTCAAGGGCCAGGACACCGCCGAGCTGTTCTTCGACGACGTGCGGGTGCCCGCGGCGAACCTGCTCGGCGAGGAGGGCCAGGGCTTCATCCAGATGATGCAGCAGCTCCCGCAGGAGCGGCTGATCATCGCGGTCACCGCGGTGGCGGGCATGGAGGCCGCGATCGACCTCACCATCGAGTACACGAAGGGCCGCACCGCGTTCGGCCGCCCGGTCTACAACTTCCAGAACAGCAAGTTCAAGCTCGCCGACGCCGCCACCGAGGCGGCCGTGGCCCGCGCGTTCCTCGACCAGTGCATCGAGCGGCACCTCAAGGGCGAGCTGGACGTGCAGGGCGCGGCCATGGTCAAGCTGTGGACCACCGAGCGGGCCAACAAGGTCGTCGACGACTGCGTCCAGCTGCACGGCGGGTACGGCTACATGACCGAGTACCCGATCGCGCGCGCGTGGACGGATCTGCGCATCTCCCGCATCTTCGGCGGGACCAGCGAGATCATGCGCGAAGTCATCTCGCGGACGCTCTGATGGCGGGACCACTCGCCGGGCTGAAGGTCGTCGAGCTGGCCGGTCTCGCCCCGGCGCCGTTCGCGGGCACGCTGCTGGCCGACCTCGGCGCCGACGTGGTGCGGGTCGACCGGGCCAAGCCGGGGGCGGACGTCCTCGGCGTGCCCAACGACCCGCTCACCCGCGGCCGCCGGACCATCGGCGTGGACACCAAGAGCGCCGAGGGCGTGGAGGTCGTGCTGCGGCTCGCCGAACGGGCCGACGTGTTCATCGAGGGGTTCCGCCCCGGCGTCGCCGAGCGCATGGGGCTGGGCCCGGAAGACGTGCAGGGGCGAAACCCCCGGATCGTCTACGGCCGGGTCACCGGCTGGGGCCAGGACGGGCCGCTCGCTTCGGCGGCCGGGCACGACATCAACTACCTCAGCGTCGCCGGCGCGCTCGAACCCATCGGGCGCGCCGGGGAACGGCCGGTGCCGCCGCTCAACCTCGTGGGTGACTTCGCCGGCGGCGGGATGCTGCTGGCGTTCGGCATCCTCGCCGCGCTGCACGAGCGGACCTCCTCGGGGCGCGGGCAGGTGGTGGACGCGGCGATGGTCGACGGCGCGGCGCTGCTGATGACGCAGCTGTTCGGGATGCGGTCGGCCGGGATGTGGCCGAACGAGCGGGGCGGCAACGTCCTCGACGGCGGCGCCCCGTTCTACGACACGTACGAGACCGCGGACGGCAAGTACGTCGCGGTCGGGGCCATCGAGATGCGGTTCTGGGGCGACCTGGTGCGGGTGCTCGAACTGGACCCGGCGGAGCTGCCGGTGCACCTGGACTGGAACCAGTGGCCGCGGCTGCGGGAGATCCTGGCGTCGGCGATCGGCAAGTTCACGCGGGACGAGCTGGTGGCGCGGGCGGAGGGCACGGACGCGTGCCTGACGCCGGTGCTGAGCCCGTGGGAGGCGGCGGCGCACCCGCACAACGCGGCGCGCGGGACGTTCGTGGAGATCGGCGGCGTGGTCCAGCCCGCCCCGGCGCCGCGGTTCGACCGCACGCCGCCCGCGACGCCCGAGGCGCCCCACGAGAAGGGGGCGGACACCGAGGACGTCCTGGCCGAACTCGGGTACGACACCGAGCGGGTCGCGGCGCTGCGAGCGGCGGGGGTGATCGCTTCCTGACGCGGGTTCCAGGCGGCCCGGCGGCCGCGATTCCTTTCCCCGCAACGGGGTACCGGCAAAGTGGGCGGCGCGCAGGTGATCGCCTCCTGACGCGGGTGCGACAGATCGTTTAGAGTGGTCACAAGTCCCGGCTGGGCACGCAGCGTCACAGCGTCCAGCCATCCGTGTGAAGGGGTGTCGAAAACGTCCCGGTGACGGCAGGATTGCCGTTGATCGGGGGAACCAGGCCCGCGGCGCGCCGCGGGCCCAGTGCAGCGAGGGGAACACGGCCATGTCGGCGAACACCAAGAAGATCGTCATCGTGGCTGTCGTCGCGCTCGTGCTGTTCTTCCTGATCACGCGTCCGACCGAGTCCGCAGAGGTGGTGCGCAGCGCGCTGGGCTGGCTCCGGGACGGTGCCGAAGCCATCGTGACGTTCGTCCGCAGCCTCTTCTCCTGACCCCATTCCGGCCACGGCCGGCACCGCCTCCCGCGGTGCCGGCCGTGGCCGTGCGCGTCTCGCCGTCAGCTACGGAAAGTCACCAATCTTGGCATCTGAGGGGCGCTGTTCGACCATCCGGGTGGATTGGGGTGATTAACGCGCTGGTCGCCGAATTCCTTGCCCGGAACCTCTGGCGCGACGGCCCGAATTCCCCCTACGGTGCTCACATTGCGTGACCAGCCGGTTCTCGCCGGCGAAACGGTCAATCGCTTCGATCATCGCCGTTCGATGGTGGCTTTCAGTGGGGCACGAGGAGGCAGGGATGACCGGAGATCCCGGGGTGGATGCGGTGATTGCCCAGTGGGCGTCCGAGCTCGAGCGCACGCCGGAGGAGATGGAGGCCGACCGGATCGCCTCCGCCTGGCTCGCCGAACTGCCGCAGCAACCACCAGGGATTCCCGGCCAGCGGGCCCGCACCGGCACCCGCACGTGGAAGCCGGTGGAGTCGGCCGACCCGGACTACCTGGACGCGATGCAGGAACGCCTGCCCGAGGTGCCGGTCGACCTGCTGGTCGCCGCGGCCGGCTGGTGGCAGATGGTCGGCGACATCGAAGAGGCCAAGGCCTGGTGGGACGCCGGCATCAGCCCGCTCGACCAGCGCGCGCTGGACTACCGGTCCGCCGGCCTCAGGCCGTCCGACCTGTCCCGCCGTCTCGGCCCGATGACGGTCCTGCAGCACCTGCGCCGCGGCAGCGCCCCGGCCTGGTGCGTCGCCCGCCTCGCCCGCCAGCAGCGCGCCAGCTGACCGTCGAGGTCGCGTAACGTCAGGAAACGCGGCCTCGTTGGTCAGGTGAGGCTTTAGCGCTCGCTTGACACCGGCGCACCTATCGTCGGCGCGCGGGAGCGTGCGGACGTCGGTGGGAGGCAAGGTTCTTGGACACGGAGCAGATCGAGCACGACCCTGCGGACGTGTCCACCGAGGAGGAAGCCGTGGCGCAGCCCGCCGGCAGGCGGGCCGCACCGGCGGTGCTCGGCAGGCTCGCGGTCGTGGTGGTGGTGCTGGCCGCGGCGGTCGGCGGGGTCTGGGCGACCAGCGCGGTCACCCGGCCCGACCGCACCGAGACCACCACCGAGATCCCGGACCTGGACAACGCGGCGGCACAGGTCGCGCCAGGTTCGGCGGCCCCGGTCAACGCGACCGTCGAGGGCACCCCCGCGGCGCAGACCCAGCCGCAGCAGCAACCCCAGCAGCAACAGCAGTCCGGCGGCGGCGACCTGCTTTCCCAGTGGGCGGCCAAGGTCTCCGACGTCACCGGCATCCCGGCCCGCGCGCTCGTCGCCTACGGCAACGCCGAGCTGGAGATGCGGGCCGCGCAGCCGAAGTGCCGGCTGTCCTGGGCCACGCTCGCCGGCATCGGCCGGGTCGAGTCCAACCACGGCCAGTACGGCGGCGCGGTGCTGCAGGCCAACGGGCTGCCGTCGAAGGCGATCATCGGCGTCCCGCTGGACGGGGCGCCCGGCATCAGGGCGATCGGCGACAGCGACGGCGGCCGCTTCGACGGCGACCCGGTGTACGACCGGGCGGTCGGGCCGATGCAGTTCCTGCCCAGCACCTGGGCCCGCTACGGCGGCGGCTACAACCCGCAGCAGATCGACGCCGCCGCGCTCGCCGCGGCCAAGTACCTGTGCGTCGGCAGCCGCGACATGGCCAGCGCGAACGGCTGGTGGGCGGGAATCCTGTCGTACAACAACTCGGTCGACTACGGGCAGAAGGTGTTCGGCCTCGCCGACGCCTACGCCAAGGCCGCCCAGGTCGTCAAGGTCTCCTGACCCGCGGGTGCTAGCGTCGTGGGGTGCCCACGGGTCTGTTCACGCCGCGCCGGATCGCGATCGGCGTCCTGTGCGTCGCCGCGTTCGCGGTCTGCTGCGGGCTGGCCTGGTGGCAGTGGAACCGGTTCGAATCGGCGAGCGGCTCGTTCCAGAACCTCGGTTACGTGCTGCAGTGGCCGCTGTTCGGCGTGTTCCCGGCGTTCATGGTGTGGCGGATCTGGAAGCTGCGCCGCGAGGCGGCCGCGGAGGACGCCGCGCCGGAGGAGTCGCGTGCCGAGTGGGGCCGCAAGCCGGTGAGCGAGGTGCCCGCGCCGCGGGTGCGCCGGGCTCCGGCCGACGACGAGGACCCCGAGCTCGCCGCGTACAACCGCTACCTGGCCGAGCTGCACGCTCGTGACCAGCGCGAGAGCTAGAAAGGCAGACTGCGATGGTGGACACCGACGAACGTGAAGGCGCCCCGGCCGCGAAGGCCGCGCCGGCCCTGCGGGGGCCGCTGCTGCGCTACCGCGTGCTGGCCTACGTCACCGGTGTCGCGCTGCTGCTGCTGACGGCGGCGTTCATCCTGAAGTACGCGTTCGACTCGCCCGGCATGATGAGCTGGGCCGGCGTCAGCCACGGCGTCTTCTACATGGTCTACCTGGTGTTCGCGGTCGACCTGGCGCTCAAGGCGCGGTGGTCGATCAAGGGCACCATCCTGGTGCTGCTCGCGGGCACCATCCCGTTCCTGTCGTTCGTCGCGGAGCGCTCGGTCACGCACCGCGTCCAGGCGGGTCGCAAGCTCTGAGCGAGTAGGGCACGACGGTCGACCCGCGCAGGGTGTCCGCGTCCAGGGTCGCCGGCCGGAAGCCGTCCAGCCGGGCGACCATCTCGCCCACCGGGTCGGCCACCTCGTCGGTCCGGCCGGACAGGAACGCCCACTCGTGCTCGTCCGAGCCGAAGTACACCGGCGTGGCGAAGACCTCCCGGAACCGCGCCCACGCCACCCGCAGCGTGTCGTTGCGCCACAGCGTCGGGCAGCCGCCCTGGCAGCACACCACGCCGCCGGGCGCGAGCAGCTTGGCGCACTGCCGCAGGAAGTCCGCGCCGTAGAGCCGGTTGTGCTGCGCCGCCGGATCGGTGTTCTCGTCCGGCAGGTCGATCACCACCAGGTCGTACCCGCCCGGCGACGACTCGGCGAACGAGAACCCATCCTGGTAGTGCACCCGGATCGGTCCGTCGCCACGCTCGGCGGCTGCCAGTTCGTCGAGCGTGTAGCCGTAGGGGAGCAGCTCCGCGCACGTCCGGACCGCGACCCGGTCGATGTCGACGTGGTCGACCTGCTCAGCGCCGAACGCCACGGCCAGCTGGCTCGCCACGCCCTCGCTTGACCCGATGATCAGCACCCGGCGCAGCTCGGCGGCCAGCAGCATCGCGGGCACCATCAGCGCCTCGTGGTAGACGAGCTGGCTCTCCTCGGTGCTCTGCCGCTCGTCGTCGCAGAACAGGGACACGCCCTGCGCGGTGCGGCCGATCAGCAGCCGCTGGAAGCCGGTGTGCTCGTCGAACAGCACCTCGGACACGTCCCACACCCGCGACAACCCGGGTCCGAGGGGCTCAACGATCTGCCGTGACATGCTTCTCCCCGCGCTCGACGACCGACATCTCCACGTCCGCGGCGCCCAGCGCGGCGGACAGCAGCCGCACCGCGAGCACCGGGTCCGCCTGGTCCCCGCAGGTGAACACGTCCGCGAACACCGCGCCGATCTCCGGATAGGTGTGCACCGAGGCGTGCGACTCGGCCAGCAGCGCCAGCACCGTCACGCCCTGCGGCTCGAACCGGTGGCCGACCACCTCGCGGACCGTCGCCCCGGCCTCGGTCACCGCGGACCGCAACGCCTCACGCAGGAACGCCGGATCGTCCAGCAGGCCGGGGGCGATGCCCCGCAGCTCGGCGAGGACGTGCCGTCCGGCGAACGCGCCGATCTCACGCGCCATCGGCGAGCACGCCTCCTTCCAGGCAGTAGGTGCGCAGGGGCGGGATCCCGTTGAACGCCACCGACGAGTAGCTCGCCGTGTACGCGCCGGCGTCGAGGATGTCGATCCGGTCACCGGCGCGCAGCGACAGCGGCAGCTCGTACGGGGTCCGTTGGTACAGCACGTCGTCACCGTCGCACGTCGGCCCGGCGAGCACGACGGGACCCCGCTCACCGCCGCGGTCCACCGGTTCCAGCCGGTAGGGGATGGCCTCGTTCTCGGTCTCGGCGAGCCCGTTGTACCGGCCGACGTCGAGGTAGACCCAGCGCCGCCCGAACCGGGTGGCCACCAGCACCACCTCGGTGCGGATCAGCCCGGCCTCGGCGACCACGGCCCGGCCGGGTTCGAGCAGCACCTCCGGCTCGTCCGGGAAGTACGCGGCCACCGCGGACCGGATCGCCCCGGCGTACCCGGCGAGCGACGGCACTGCTTCGCGGTAGGTGATGCCGAACCCGCCGCCGATGTTCAGCCGCCGCGGCCGCACGCCGCGGGCCGCGCAGTCGGCGAAGATCTTCGCGGCCGCGGCGACGCCGGCCTCCCACGCGCCCGGGTCCGGCTGCTGCGATCCGACGTGGAACGCGATCCCGGCCGCGTCCAGGCCCAGCCGGTCCGCCTCGGCGAGCAGGTCGGCGGCCCGGTCGGGCTCGCAGCCGAACTTCTGCCCGAACGGCGTCGCCGAAGCCGGGCCGTCCACCAGCACCCGCGCCGACACCGACGCGCCCGGCGCGTGCTCGGCCAGCGCCGCCAGGTCACCGGGGGCGTCGGTGGTGAAGTCCCGCACCCCGCGCGCCCACGCGAACGCGATGTCGGCCGGCTTCTTGATCGTGTTCCCGTAGGACAGCGCCGCCGGCTCCGCGCCGGCCGCCAGGCACGCCTCGATCTCCGCCGGGCTCGCGACGTCGAACCCGCCGCCCGCGCCGAGCACGGCCCGCAGCACCGCGGGCTCGGGGTTGGCCTTGACCGCGTAACGCAGACGCGCGCGCGGGAACTCGCGGACGAACTCCCGCACGCGTTCGGCGACCGTGTCCGTGTCCACGACCAGGCACGGCGTGCCGGGGCCTGCTTCGCTCAGGAACCGCCTGATCCGCTCAACGCTCACCCGTGAAGCGTCTCAGGAGCCGATCCCGGTCAGCGAACGGACCTCCATCTCGGCGTGCTTGCGCGGGTCGGCCTTGTCCTTGGCCAGGATCGTGCCGAGGAAGCCGCACAGGAACGAGAACGGGATCGACACCAGGCCCGGGTTCTTGAGCGGGAACCAGTGGAAGTCCACGCCCTTGATGATCGAGTCCGGCGAACCGGACACCACCGGCGAGAAGATCACCAGCACCAGGCACGCGCCGAGGCCGCCGTAGATGGCCCACAGCGTGCCGGTGGTGTTGAACCGCTTCCAGAACAGGGAGTACAGCAGCGTCGACAGGTTCGCCGAGGCCGCGACCGCGAACGCCAGCGCGACGAGGAACGCGATGTTCTGCCCGTTGGCGAGGATGCCGCCGATGATCGCCAGCACCCCGATCCCGATCGCGGTGAAACGCGCCACCCGCACCTCGTCGACCGGGTCGGCGTGGCCGCGCTTGAAGATGTTGGCGTACACGTCGTGGGCGAAGGACGCCGACGCGGTCAGCGTCAGGCCGGCCACCACCGCCAGGATCGTGGCGAACGCGACCGCCGCGATGATGCCCAGCAGCAGCGTGCCGCCGATGTGCAGCGCCAGCAGCGGCGCCGCGGAGTTCTCGCCACCGGGCGCGGCCTTGATCTGGTCGGTGCCGACCAGCGCGGCCGCGCCGAAGCCGATGACCAGGGTGCACAGGTAGAACACGAACATGCAGGCGGTGGCCCACACGACCGAGCGGCGCGCTTCGTGCGAGTTCGGCACCGTGTAGAAGCGCATCAGCACGTGCGGCAGCGCGGCCGCGCCCAGGATCAGCGCGACGGCCAGCGACACGAAGTCCAGCTTCGTGGTGCCGTTCGCGCCGTACTGGCCGCCCGGCTCGAGCAGCTTCCCGCCCATCGGGCTGTGGTAGGCCGCCTGCGAGAGCAGGTTCGACAGGCTGAAGCCGAACTTGCCGAACAGGAACACGGTCATCAGCACCGCGGACAGGATCAGGATGGTGGCCTTGATGATCTGGACGTACGTCGTGCCCTTCATGCCGCCGACCAGCACGTACAGCACCATGACGATGCCGACCACGGCGATGATCAGGGCCTGGCCGAGCCCGCCGTGGATGTTCAGCAGCAGCGCGATCAGACCGCCGGCGCCCGCCATCTGGGCCAGCATGTAGAACAGCGAGATGACCAGCGTCGACGTCGCGGCGGCGGCGCGCACCGGGCGCTGCTTCATCCGGAAGCTCAGCACGTCGCCCATGGTGAAGCGGCCGGTGTTGCGCAGCAGCTCCGCGATGAGCAGCAGGTCGACCAGCCAGGCGACCAGGAAGCCGATCGAGTAGAGGAACCCGTCGTAGCCGTGCACGGCGATCGCGCCCGCGATGCCGAGGAACGACGCGGCCGACAGGAAGTCACCGGACAACGCGATGCCGTTCTGCCGCCCGGTGAACGCGCTGCCCGCGGCGTAGTAGTCGGAGCGCGAGGAGTTCCGGCTGCTCACGCGGTACACGACGAACAGCGTGATGGCGACGAAGAGCGCGAAGACGGCGATGTTCACGACCGGGTTGCTGGCCGCGGTCGCACCGCCTGCGGCGAGAAGGTGGTTCATCGGGGTCACTGCACTCCTGCCTGGCGGCGGACCTCGTCCACCTCGGGGTCGATCCGGCGCCGCGCGAACCGCAGGTAGGCGGCCGTGATCGCGGCGGTCGAGACGAACTGGAGGATCCCGAGGACGATCCCGACGTTGACCTCGCCGAACACCTTGATGCTCATGAAGTCGTGCGCGTACGCGGCGAGCAGCACGTAGAGGAGGTACCAGAGCACGAACGCCAGGCTCATCGGGAACACGAAGCGGCGGAACCGGCTGCGCAGCGCGGTGAACTCCTCGCTGCGCTGGATCGCGACGAAGTCGGGGCCCGTCCGGCGGCGCGGGCCGGGCGGCTCGGGAGTGGTCGGGCTGCTGCTGCCGAACAGCGGCCGCATCTGTCCCGTGTCCTCCACGGGGTTGCGCGCAGCGGTGCGGGCGACGTTCTGCATCTCTGCCTCCCGGCGAGCGAGCGAAGTCGGCGAAAATCCTTCGGGAGCGCACATGCTAGCCACGGCGACCTGCGCCTCCGACAGCGGAGGACCTCTTCAGAGTGAAGCGGGTCTGCGCCACCCGGACGGGTTAATCCGCTGATCGGGCGAAAGGCGGGCGGGATTCCGCCGAAGCACGTAACCGGCTGTGAAGTGGCGCGGGGTGCCGTCCCTGGAAGGGGTGAGGGGCGTCAAGACGCGCAACACCGCGGCGGTGGTGGGAAAACGCTGGCCAACGGCGGTGACCGGGCAGAAATCCACGTCACAGCGAAAGCCACAAGATCGGGCGGTATTAGGCCGCGCCGCCACAGCGCGTTCGCACGGTCGGTGCGGATTTTCCGATTCATCCCAGTAAACTCTGGGCTAAGTGGGTGACAGGTCCACGGCGTGGGGGTGCCCTGCCGTAACCACGCACCCCGCTTGTGCTGCCCCGACAAGGCATTTCGCGTAAACCCCTTGTCACCAGCGGTATTTCCGCAGGTCAGCACCCCCGGATTCGGCGGGCTTCGGCTGAGCCCGTTTGGTGTACGCTTCCGGGGCCACGCTGACTCGCTGTGACCGAGCGTAAACCGGTGTTGTGCGCGGCATCGTGCACACCGCATGATGCACCGGCAACGGCGCCGGGCCGGTCCGGCGGGACGGCGGGCGGCCGGGACAGCGCCGTCGGCTGGGGCTGCAGGAGAAGCGACGAAGTTCCACCCGTGATGAGGAGAGCCATGCGGTTGAGGCCACGCGGTGCCGTCGCCGTGCGCTCCGGCACGGGTCCGGCCCACCACGCACAGCAGACGCCGGACAGGGAGTCACCTTCGTGACCGTTGCAGGACAGGGCCAAGTGCCTGTGGGACAGCTCCTCGGCCAGCAACCGAAGGAGCCGTCGAAGTGGGCCACGCTCACGCGCTGGCGGGACTGGCGGCTCTCCGCCAAGCTCGCCGCCGTGTCGCTGGTGCCCATCGTGGTCGCCCTGGTGCTGGGCGGGATCACGATCGGCAACCAGGTCGAACGCTCCGGCAACTACGAGCGGATGAACCGGCTGGTCGAGCTCAACGGCACGGTCCGCACGCTCGTCGACGCGCTGCAGCAGGAGCGCACCGAGACCGCGGCGCTGCTCACGCAGGGCACGGTCGGCAGCTCCCCGCAGCTGGACGCCGCCCGCAGGCTGGTGGATGAGGCGACCGGGCCGGTCAGCAGCGCCACCGGGCACGCCGCCGACGCCGACGACGGTGTCCGCGCGCCCGGCGAAGCCGCGCAGGCCGCCGTCGGACGGCTCCCCGAGGTCCGCCGCCAGGTCGCGGAGGGCCGCCTCGACGCGGTGCAGGCGCTGGCCGCCTACAGCGAGATGACCGAGTCGCTGATCGGGCTGGACACCGCGCTGGTCGCCGGCATCGGCGACGACGCCATCGGCGGCACGCCGAGCGCGTTGCACGACGTGCTGGTGGTGAAGGAGGAGGCGTCCACCGCGCAGTCGCTGCTCGGCTACGGCATCGCGCGCGGCAACCTCACCCCGAGCCAGCTCAACGACCTGCGCACGGCCGAGCTGCGGCTGACCGACCGGCTCGCCGACTTCCGTGCCGCGGCCAGCTCCGCGCAGGAGGCCCAGTTCGACCGCTCCGTGATGGGGCAGGACTTCAACACCCGCAGCCGCCTGGTGAACGGCGTGCTCGCGGCGGAGGGCGCGTCGGTGCCCAGCGCGCTGCGCGGCATCTCGGCCCAGCAGTGGACCGCCGTGTCGGCGTCGGTGATCGCCGCGTTGAACACCGTGAGCGACAGCCTGGGCGACGAGCTCACGACCACCTCCGCGGACCTCGCGGACAGCGCGGGCACCGACGCGGGTCTGCTCGCGGTGCTGCTGTTCCTCGCGCTCGTGGTCACCGCCGCGGTCGTCATCCTCATCACCCGCCAGCTGCTGCAGTCGCTGCGGATGCTGCGCGCGGGCGCACTGGACGTCGCCGACCGGCAGCTGCCCGCCGCGGTGCAGAACATCCAGGAGGGCCGGGAGCAGAGCACCGACGTGCAGCCGTTGTCGGTCGGCACCACCGACGAGATCGGCGAGGTGGCCAAGGCGTTCGACGCGGTGCACAGCCAGGCGCTGCGCCTCGCGGTCGAGCAGGCCAACATGCGCACCGGCTACAGCAGCGTGTTCGTCAACCTCTCGCGCCGCAGCCAGAGCCTCGTGCAGCGGCAGCTGCAGCTGATCGAGCGGCTGGAGCGGGACGAGGAGGACGCCGACCAGCTGGCGACCCTGTTCCAGCTCGACCACCTCGCGACCCGCATGCGGCGCAACAACGAGAACCTGATGGTGCTCTCCGGCGCCGAGCCGGGCCGCCGCTCCGGCCAGCCGGTCACCACCTCCGACGTGCTGCGCGCCGCGGTGTCGGAGATCGAGCAGTACCAGCGCGTCGTCGTGCAGACGCCGCCGGAGGCCCGCATCGTGGGCTTCGCGGCGAGCGACCTGATGCGCCTGGTCGCGGAGCTGCTGGACAACGCGACCGCGTTCTCCGCGCCGGAGACCCAGGTGACGGTGACGACCCGCGCCGCCGACCACGGCGGCCTGGTCATCGACATCATCGACCAGGGCATCGGCATGAACGAGGCCGAGGTCGCCGAGGCCAACGCCCGGCTGACCGAGGCCGGGACGGTCGACCTCGCGACCTCGCGCCGCATGGGCCTGTTCGTGGTCGGCCGCCTCGCCGGGCGCCACGACATCGGCGTGGTCCTGCACGGCGGCAAGGACATCGTGGGTGTGCGGGCGACCGTCACGGTGCCCGCGGACCTGGTGATGGACCTGCCCGCGCCTGCCCCGGCCCGGCCGGACCCGTCGACCGCGCTGCCGCGGCGGCGCACGGTCAACGGTGCCGGGCGGCCGGAGGCGCTGGCGAACTTCGGCCAGACGCCGGGTGACGGGGCCAGCAGCCCGTCCTGGACGCAGAACGGGCACTCCGGTGTGCTGCCGCCGCGGCCGCCGTCGGACCTGGAGATCTCCGGCACCGCGTTGTTCACGCCGATCCCGGCGGAGGGGGAGGAGCCTGCGGCGCCGCCCGCACCCGCGCCCGCCCCGGCCGCCGAGGCGCCCGCCGAGCCGGAGCCGGAGCCCGCGCCGGGTGAGCTGCCCAGCGGCAAGGCGTTGTTCACGGCGAACAGCAGCCCGCTGTCGGAGTGGTGGAGCTCGGCGGCGAACGAGCCGAAGCCCGCGACGCCGCCGCCGTCGCGCCGCGAGACGACGCCGATCTTCGACGAGACCCTGTCGGCCTGGTTCCGCAGCGACGACCCGCCCGCCGCCTCCTCGAAGACGGCCGAGTCCACTTCGGACAAGGCGGGCGCTTCGGGCGACAAGGCGGCCAGCGGCTGGGACTTCGCGGTCGACGAGAACTGGCGCGCGGTCCAGGCGGCGTCCCAGGTGGAGCCGAAGACCTTCACCGATGCGGGCCTGCCGAAGCGCCGCCGTGGCGAGCAGTTGCTGCCCGGAAGTGCCGCGGCGGAGACCCCGGCGCCGAACCCGCAGCGCGAGATCCCGGTCCGCGACCCGGCGGACGTGCGGGGCAGGCTGAGCAGCTTCCAGCGCGGCGTGAACAGGGCCCGCCACGCGAAGCGCGACCAGCCCGAAGGCGCTGGGGTGCCGGAAAGCGCTGCCAGCGCGCAGAGCACTGCGGCGACTACCGGGAGCGAGGCCTCGTCGGTGGCCGAGGCGTCGCCGGGTGGGGGGCTGCCGCGCCGGCAGCCGCGCCCGGGGGCGGCTGCCCCGGATTCGGCGAAGGACCGGCGCCCCGGCGCTGCTGCCCCGGATTCGGCGAAGGACTCGCGCCCCGGCGCTGCTGCCCCGGATTCGGCGAAGGACCCACGCCCCGGCGCTGCTGCCCCGGAATCGGCGGCGGAGCGGAAGCCGCGCCCGTCGGCGGAGGCTCCCCAGCTGGACAGCGGCCTGCCCCAGCGCCGCCCGAAGCCCGGCGCCGCGGACAGCGCCCAGCCCGCGGCCGCCACGCCGGAGACCGGCTTGCCGCGGCGGGAGCCGAAGGCTGCGGAGCCCACGGACGCGGGCCTGCCTCAGCGGGAGTCGAAGGCGGCCGGTTCGACGGAGGCCGGCTTGTCGCGCCGCGAGTCGAAGGCAGCCGGGCCGACGGACGCCGGCCTGCCCCAGCGGGAGCCGAAGGCCGCCGGCGGCTCGGCCACGGAAGGCACGAAGCCCAGCCAGCCCGAAACAGCGGACAACGGCCTGCCGCGCCGCCAGCCGAAGGCCGCGGAGCCGCAGTCGGCCAGCGACTCGCCCCAGCGCGAGCCGAAGGCGGCGGCTTCGACTGAGGCTGGCCTGCCCCAGCGCGAGCCGAAGCCCGCGGGTTCGACCGAGGCTGGCCTGCCCCAGCGCGAGCCGAAGCCCGCGGGTTCGACCGAGGCTGGCCTGCCCCAGCGCGAGCCGAAGGCGGCGGGAGCGACCGACAGCGGCTTGCCGCGGCGCCAGCCGAAGGCAGCCTCGGAGACCGAGCGCGCTCAGTCGAAGGAGCCCGCAGCCCAGGCCGAGTCCCAGCCGAAGACTGCGGAGGGGACCGAGCCGGGCCTGCCCCAGCGGCAGCCCAAGGACGCCGCCTCACGCAGCGAGGCGCAGCCGGGAAGCGGTCTGCCCCAGCGGCAGCCCAAGCCGTCCGACAGTGGCCTTCCGCAGCGGCAGCCCAAGGACGAGGCCCCCTCGCGGGGCGAGGCGCAGCCGGGAAGCGGTCTACCCCAGCGGCAGCCCAAGCCCACCGACAGTGGCCTGCCCCAGCAGCAGCCGGTCTCGGCCCAGGGCGATGCTGCTCTGCCTCAGCGGCAGTCCGCCGAAACCGGCAGCGGTCTGCCCCAGCGGCAGACCGAGACGGGCACCGGCCTCCCGCGGCGGCAGCCGGCTTCGGCTCAAGCGGAAACCGGCACTGGTCTGCCCCAGCGGCAGCCGAAGTCCGCCGACACTGGCCTGCCCCAGCGGCAGCCCCGCACGGACAGCGGCACCGGGCTCTTCCAGAGCGAGGGCACGGGCCTCTTCCAGCGGCCCGGCGGCACCGGCGAGAGTACCGGCCTCTTCCAGCGGCCGGGATCCGCGCCGGACACCCCGGCCGAGCCGCAGCAGCCACAGAGCCGGCAGCCGCAGGGCCAGCAGCCGCAGAGTCAGCAGCCGCAAAGCGGCGACGCCGTGGCGGGCGGGGACGGCGCCTGGTCGTTCGCGTCGGACGAAAGCTGGGCCGCGGTGCAGACCGTCTCCTCGTCGCCGCCCTCGAACTTCACCGCGGCCGGGCTGCCCAAGCGGCGCCGCGGTGAGCAGTTGCTGCCCGGCAGCGCACTGGCCCCGGGGGCCCCCGCCCCGGCGCCGCGGACACGTCGTGACCCGCAGGATGTGCGTGGCAGGCTGAGCAGTTTCCAGCAAGGTGTTCAGCGTGGAAGGCACCGGACCGCTCAGTCCGCCGACCCCGATCAAGGAACCATGGAGGGTGAATGACCACGCCGCAGCCACAGAACCAGTTCGGATGGCTGGTCAATGATTTCGCCGAGCGTGTGCCTGGCGTGGCGCACGCGGTGGTCGTTTCGGCCGACGGCCTGCTGCTGACCGCTTCGAACCGGTTGCCGCTCGACCGCGCCGACCAGCTCGCCGCGGTGGCCTCCGGGCTCGTCAGCCTGACCCAGGGCGCGGCGCGGTGCTTCGAAGCCGGTGCGGTCAACGAGACCGTCGTGGAGATGGAGCTCGGGATCATGATCCTGATGTCCATCAGCGACGGCTCCTGCCTGGCGGTCCTGGCCGCCCCGAACTGCGACATCGGCCAGGTCGCCTACGAGATGACCATGCTGGTCGACCGGGTGGGCCAGATCCTCACCCCCGAACTGCGGGCTCAGCTGCAGGGGGCCGCGGGTCCCCTGATCGGTGAACCGGTGGGATGATGCCGACATGACAACGGGATCCGAGAGTGGCTCCCCGACGTCCGGCGGTGAACCGGAGCCGACGTTCGCCGACGTGATGAACAGCTTCAGCCTGGACTCCGGGCGCGGCCGCCGGAAGCGCAAGAAGCAGCGCGACCAGCAGCCCGGGAACGACACGGCCGAAGCCCCCGAAACACCACAGGCCGAGCAGGCGCCCCCCGCGCCACCGCCGACGCCACAGCCGCAGCCGGCACCCGCTCCGCCGCCCCAGCCGGAGCCCCCGGCCCGGCCGGCGAGCCTGTTCGACCCCTCGCCGGGCAGCGGGTTCTTCGAACCCGTGCAGCCCGCCCAGCCGTCGCGGCCCGTGCCGTTCCGGCGCGAGGAGCCCGAGATCCACCCCGCCGAGGAGACCGCCGTGGTGCGCCCGTACGCGCTCACCGGCGGCCGCACCAAGGCCCGGGTCGCCCTGGAACTGGAGACGCTGATCTCCGTCCAGGACGCCGTCCTCGCCCGGCTCGACGCCGGAGCGCTGACGGTGCAGTTCGAGCACCGCTCGATCATGGAAGAATGTCGGACACCGCGGTCGGTTGCGGAGATCGCAGCGCTGCTGCGGGTCCCGATCGGCGTGGCCAGAGTCCTCATCAGCGATGCCGCCGATGCCGGGCTGGTCACCGTGCACCGCACTATGTCGACCAACGACGACGCCGAGGCGCATCTCATGTTGATGGAAAGGGTGTTGAGTGGACTCCGTCGGCTTTAAGGCACCGCGGCAGACCGCGCCGCAGACCATGACCTCGGCCAAGATCGTGGTGGCCGGTGGCTTCGGTGCCGGCAAGACCACCTTCGTCGGCTCGGTCTCGGAGATCGTGCCGCTCACCACCGAGGCCATGATGACCGACGCGAGCCGCGGCATCGACAACCTCGACCAGACACCCAACAAGGCCACCACCACCGTGGCCATGGACTTCGGCCGCGTGTCCCTGGACAGCGACCTGATCCTGTACCTGTTCGGGACGCCGGGTCAGCAGCGGTTCTGGTTCATGTGGGACGACCTGGTGAAGGGCGCGATCGGCGCCGTGGTGCTCGCGGACACGCGGCGGCTGGCGGACTCGTTCGCGCCCGTCGACTTCTTCGAGGACCGCAGGCTGCCCTACATCATCGGCGTCAACACCTTCGACGGTCAGCTCCACCACGAGCTGAGCGACGTGCGCGAGGCCCTGGCGATCGACGAGAGCATCCCGATCGTGCGTTGCGACGCCCGCGACCGCGAGTCGACCAAGCAGACGCTGATCACGCTGGTCGAGTACGCGATGCGGCAGTGGATCGCGATGCGCGCCGCCGGCACGCGCTGACGCCGGCGCGGTAGCCAGGGGAAGTGCCGGGGCGGGGGCCCGGCACCCGTCCGGTCGACGCTGCCTTCGTGCTGCCCGCCTACTGAATCGTTACGGTCCCGCGGTGGATGTCGCCGCGGTCACGCTTGGGTTTGCGATAGTAGGAAGTCCAAGTATTTTTGAGGCATGAACGCCTCCCTTCACCGGCCCGTGCACCCGGTGCGGTTCGTCACCGCCTCGAGTCTGTTCGACGGGCACGACGCTTCGATCAACATCATGCGGCGCATCCTGCAGTCGCAGGGTGCGGAGGTCATCCACCTCGGCCACAACCGGTCGGTGGACGAGGTCGTCACGGCCGCGATCAGCGAGGACGCCCACGGCATCGCGATCAGCGCCTACCAGGGCGGCCACGTGGAGTACTTCAGCTACCTCGTCGAGTTGCTGAACGAGCGCGGCGCCGGGCACATCAAGGTGTACGGCGGCGGTGGCGGCGTCATCGTGCGCGAGGAGATCGAGCTGCTGCACTCCCGCGGGGTCGCGCGCATCTTCTCCCCGGACGACGGCCTCCAGCTGGGCCTGCCGGGCATGGTCAACCTGATGATCAAGGAGTGCGACTACGACCTGGCGGAGGTGCCCGCCGGGTCGGACGACGACCTGCTGGCCGGTGACGTGCCGTCGCTCGCGCGGTTCATCACGCAGCTGCAGGCCGGCAGCGTCGCCGAGGACCGGCTGGCCCGCGTCACGGAGGCGGCGCGCGCCCGGACGGTCCCGGTCTTGGGCATCACCGGCACCGGCGGCTCGGGCAAGTCGTCGCTGACCGACGAGCTGCTCCGGCGCTTCCGGCTGGACCAGGAGGACAAGCTGCGCATCGCGGTGCTGGCGGTCGACCCGACCCGGCGCCGCGGCGGCGGTGCGCTGCTGGGCGACCGGATCCGGATGAACGGCCTGGACGGCTCGCAGGTCTACTTCCGCTCGCTGGCGACCCGTCAGGCAGGCGGGGAGGTGCCGGAGGGCCTGGACGAAGCCGTGCTTGCGTGCAAGGCCGCGGGCTACGACCTGGTGATCGTCGAGACGCCCGGCATCGGGCAGGGTGACGCCGGCATCGTGGACCACGTCGACTACTCGCTGTACGTGATGACGCCGGAGTTCGGCGCCGCGTCGCAGCTGGAGAAGATCGACATGCTCGACTTCGCCGACGTGGTGGCGATCAACAAGTTCGAGCGCCGGGGCGCCGAGGACGCGCGCCGCGACGTGGCGCGTCAGATGGTGCGCAACCGGGAGGCGTTCGGCGTCGCTCCCGAGGACATGCCGGTGTTCGGCACCAGCGCCGCGCGCTTCAACGACGACGGCGTGACCGCGCTGTACCAGTACCTGCGCGACGCGCTGGCCGAGCGTGGCCTGTCGGTGTCGGCCGGTCAGCTGCCGAAGGTGGAGACCAAGGTGTCCACCGGGGCGACGGTGATCATCCCGGCGGCGAAGGAGCGCTACCTCGCCGACATCGCCGCCACCGTGCGCGGCTACCACGAGAAGACCCGGGACCAGGTCGCCGCCGTGCGCAAGGTCGACCAGCTGCGGGCCGCGAAGGACGCGCTGGCCGCCGACGGCGCGGACACCGGCCCGATCGAGGCGCTGCTGGCCAAGGCGGAGTCCGAAGTGGACCCCTCGGTGGCCGGGCTGCTGGAGCGCTGGGAGGAGCTGTCCGAGTCCTACCGGCAGGAGGAGCTGGTCGTCCGCATCCGGGACAAGGAGCTGCGCACCCAGCTGTGGCGGGAAACCCTGTCCGGCAACCGGATCCCGCGGGTGGCGCTGCCGCGCTACACCGACCGCGGCGAGCTGCTGTCGTTCCTGCGCCGCGAGCACCTGCCCGGGTACTTCCCGTACACCGCGGGTGTCTTCCCGTTCAAGCGGGAGGGCGAGGACCCGGCGCGCATGTTCGCCGGCGAGGGCGACGCGTTCCGCACCAACCGCCGCTTCAAGTACCTCTCGGCCGACTCCGAGGCCAAGCGCCTGTCCACGGCGTTCGACTCGGTGACGCTGTACGGGCACGACCCGGACACGCGACCGGACATCTACGGCAAGATCGGCACCTCCGGCGTGTCCATCGCGACGCTGGACGACATGAAGGCGCTCTACGACGGCTTCGACCTGACCGCGCCGAACACGTCGGTGTCGATGACCATCAACGGTCCCGCGCCGACGATCCTGGCGTTCTTCCTGAACACCGCGATCGACCAGCGGATGGACGCCTTCCGCGCCGAGCACGGGCGCGAGCCGACGCCGTCGGAGGCCGAGGACCTGCGCGAGTGGACGCTGCGCCAGGTGCGCGGGACGGTGCAGGCCGACATCCTCAAGGAGGACCAGGGCCAGAACACCTGCATCTTCTCCACCGAGTTCAGCCTGCGCATGATGGCCGACATCCAGGAGTGGTTCATCGAGCACGGGGTGCGCAACTTCTACTCGGTGTCGATCTCCGGCTACCACATCGCCGAGGCCGGGGCGAACCCGATCTCGCAGCTGGCGTTCACGCTGGCCAACGGGTTCACCTACGTCGAGTCCTACCTCGCCCGCGGCATGCACATCGACGACTTCGCGCCGAACCTGTCGTTCTTCTTCTCCAACGGCATGGACGCCGAGTACTCGGTGCTCGGCCGGGTCGCGCGCCGCATCTGGGCGGTCGCGATGAAGGAGCGCTACGGCGCCAACGAGCGCTCGCAGAAGCTCAAGTACCACGTGCAGACCTCCGGCCGGTCGCTGCACGCGCAGGAGATGAGCTTCAACGACATCCGCACCACGCTGCAGGCGCTGTGCGCGCTGTACGACAACGCGAACTCGTTGCACACCAACGCCTACGACGAGGCGATCACCACCCCGACCGAGAACTCGGTGCGCCGTGCGATGGCCATCCAGATGATCATCAACAAGGAGTGGGGCCTGTCGAAGAACGAGAACCCGTTGCAGGGCTCGTTCATCATCGACGAGCTGACCGACCTGGTCGAGGAGGCCGTGCTCACCGAGTTCGACCGGATCGCCGAGCGCGGCGGCGTGCTGGGCGCGATGGAGACCGGCTACCAGCGCGGCCGCATCCAGGACGAGTCGATGCTGTACGAGCGGCTCAAGCACGAGGGCACGCTGCCGATCGTCGGGGTGAACACCTTCCGCAACCCCCATCCGGAGGAGGACGAGGTCGAGGTCGAGCTGGCGCGCGCGACGGAGGAGGAGAAGCAGTCGCAGCTGACGCGGCTGGCCGACTTCCAGCAGCGGCACAGCCACGACGCCGAGCAGGCCCTCAAGGCGCTCCGCGAAGCCGCCACCCGCGGCGAGAACCTGTTCGGGGTGCTGATGGACGCCGCGCGGGTGTGCTCGCTCGGCCAGATCACGGAGGCGTTCTTCGAGGTCGGCGGCCAGTACCGGCGCAACATCTAGATGAGTAATTCCGATCTTGGTTAGTGGTCGTAGGCGATCAGGATTCGGGTTGTGGGTTGGCCGGTGGCGCGGTTGTGCCAGATGGCGGCGGTGAGGGCGAGGAGTCGTTGTGCGATGCGGGCGGTGACGCCTTCGAAGG
>NZ_JBEXTZ010000110.1:0-25428 GCF_040614195.1 Amycolatopsis sp. NPDC006125 | reverse complement strand
GCCGCGTGCGGGTTGGCCGCGGCGACCGCGGTGAACGGCGCGAACAGCTCGCCCATCGCGAGCGCGTAGTCCTCGCGGGACAGGCCGAGCCGGGCGCGGCGGGCGTTCTCGAACAACGCGTACTGGCTGGTGGGTTCGAGCAGGCCGTGCGCCAGCATCTGCCGGTTGGCCAGGCCCTTCAGCCCGAACCCGCGGTCCTCCAGGTCGCCGTCGACGTGCTCGGTGAAGTCCGGCTTGTCGTCGGCCTGCTGCAGGTGCCGGACCGTGGAGATGGCCTCCGCGCCCACGACCAGCGCGACCTCGGCCCCGCCTGCGGCGATCGTCCCGGCCAGCTCGGTGACCAGGTGCTGGGGCGACTGGCCGCCGGTGACCTCCAGGATCGCGCGGGCGGGTGCCGCGCCGACACGGTTCGCGACCGAGCGCGGGAAGTTGTCCGACCGGCCCAGCGGTGAGTGCGAAATCGGCGTGGAGATCTCGAACTGGCGGATGCCCGCGACGGTGTCGACGGCGGACGCGACGTCACCCGGGTCCGCGCCGGTGTCGGCGAGGGCGTCCCGGGCCGCCGCGGCCGCGAGTTCGACCGCGGACAGCCCGCGGTAGCCGGGATCGTCGATGCGCTCGGACGCCTGGCCGACGCCGACGAGGACCGGCGTCCGGTGATCGAGAGAGGTCATACCGAACGGTAACCCGGCGGCGCGCTCTCGATCACCGGTCCCGCATCACGAACTCTGCGCGATGTTGACCATCCACGAGACACCGAACCGGTCCAGGCACGCGCCGAACTCGTCGCCCCACATCTGCTTCTCCAGCGGGACGGTGACCGTGCCGCCGTCGGACAGCTTGTCCCAGTAGCCGCGCAGCTCGTCGGCGTCCTCGCCGCTGAGGCTGATCGACATGTTGTTGCCGGGCTGGTGCTCCATGCCGGGCGGGGTGTCCGAGGCCATCAGCGTGAAACCGCGCTCGGTTTCGAGCTGGGCGTGCATGACCTTGTCCGCGTCGGCGCCTTCCATGCCGCCGAAGTCGCCGAAGGTGTTGAGGTTGAGCTCGCCGCCGAAGACCTGCCGGTAGAACTCCATCGCCTGCCGCGCGTCGCCGGCGAAACTGATGTACGGGTTGAGCCGCGAAGCCATTTCCGGGTCTCCCTCCATCGCGAAGGGGGCCAATCCTCGCAGACCGCCCTGCCTGCGACAACACCCTGCGGGGTAGGAAAAACTCCGCCAGAATCGGCCCGTGACCGGGTCGGTTTGGTACGTGGGTTACGGGTCCAACCTGCACGCCGCGCGGCTGCGGTACTACCTGGAGGGCGGCACGCCGCCGGGCGGGCGGCGGTCGTGCCCCGGGTGCCGTGACCCGCGTCCGCCGGAGCGGATCGTCGCCCATTCGATGCCCGGCGCGGTGTACTTCGCGACCGAGTCCGCGACGTGGGGCGGCGGCCGCGCGTTCTACGACCCATCGTTGCCGGGAACCGCGGCCGGCCGGGCATACCTGCTGACGGTGGGGCAGTTCTCGGACCTGGCGGCGCAGGAGATGTACCGCGCGCCGGACGACGACCTGGACCTGACGACGGTGCTGTCGGCGGGCCGGGACGTGCTGGGGCCGGGGCGCTACGAGACGTTGCTGCACGTGGGCGACCTGGACGGGTTCCCGGTGCTGACGTTCACCGCTCCGTGGGCCGCCGACGAGGTGCCGTGGAACCCGCCGTCGGCGGTGTACCTGCGGATGCTCGGCGACGGGTTGCGGGAGTCACACGGCTGGCCGCCGCCCCGCGTGGCCGAGTACCTGTGCGGCCTGCGCGGGGCGGCGGGCTTCTGGTCCGTGGACGAGGTGGAGGCGCTGCTGGCTCAATAGGCCAGCTCGGCCAGGCGCTTGGGGTCGGAGATGATGTCGATCGCCGCGATGAGGTCGTTCACCACGGTGAACGCGAAGAGCGTCTGCGGGCGGCCGTCGCGCAGGATGAGGCGGCCCGCGACGCCGTTGACCAGCACCGGGACCGGCTGCCCGCCCTGGCCGGACTGCCGGAACGTGAGCGCCTGCCCGGCCACCGCCTCGGCCCCGCGCACCAGCCGGGCCGCGCCCGCGGGCAGGGTGGCGGCCTCGGCCCGCAGCACCACGTCCGGGTCCAACACGCTGACCAGCGCGGCGAAGTTCCCGTCCCGCGCGGCGGCGAAGAACGCGTCCACCACCTCGCGCTGCCGGGTCACGTCCCCGTCCGGCACCGTCGGGCTGCCCTGGATCCGCCGCCGCGCGCGGCTCGCCAGCTGGCGGGCCGCGGCCGGGGTCCGGTCCACGATCGGGGCGATCTCGTCGAACGGCAGCGCGAACATGTCGTGCAGCACGAACGCCAGCCGCTCCGCCGGGTCGAGCGTGTCCAGCACGACGAGCAGCGCCAGCCCGACCGAGTCGGCGATCAGCGCCTGCTGCTCGGGGTGCGAGCCGTCCTCCGGGACGATGATCGGGTCCGGCAGGCGCTCCGGGTACTCCTCGCGGCGCGACGACCGCGACCGCAGCATGTCCAGGCACACCCGGCCGACCACGGTCGTCAGCCAGCCGCCGAGGTTGCGCACCTCGCCGGCGTCGCTGCGGCTGAGCTTCAGCCACGCCTCCTGCACCGCGTCCTCGGCCTCGGTCAGCGAACCCAGCATCCGGTACGCCACCGCTCGCAGGTGCGCCCGGTGCGACTCGAACCGCTCGGCCAGCCACTCGTTCTCGGTCATACCGCTCTGACGGATCCCGTCACGCCGATGTGACCGGCTGGGAGACCCGGATCACGATCAGGCACGAGTCGTCCTCGGTGTCGGACGTCGCCTCGGCCAGCAGCTGGTCGCTGATCCGCTCCACGTCCGCGCCCGCGTGGCAGGCCGCGGCGGCCAGCCGGTCCAGGCTGTCGTCGAGCAGCACGCCACGCCGTTCGATCAGCCCGTCGGTGAACAGGACCAGCGTGTCCGCGGGCCGCAGCTCCAGCGTGGTCTCCTCGAACCGGGCGTTCGGCCGCGCGCCGAGCAGGATCCCGCGCGGCAGGGACAGCTGCTCGGCCACGCCGTCGCGCACCAGCATCGGCGGCAGGTGCCCGGCGCGCGCCCAGGTCAGCGTCCGGCTGTCCGGGTCGTACAGCCCGCACAACGCGGTGCCGGTGACGCCGCGGTTGACCGTGAACGTCGTGGTGTTCAGCCATTCCAGCAGCCGTCCGGGGCTCGCCCCGGTCACGGCCAGCCCGCGCAGCGCGTTGCGCAACGCGATCATGCCGGTGGCCGCGCCGATCCCGTGCCCGGCGACGTCGCCGATCACGAGCAGGATCCGCCCGCTCGGCAGCACCGTCGCGTCGTACCAGTCGCCGCCGACCTTGTGCTCCTGCGCCGCGGGCCGGTACCGGACCGCGACGTCGAGCCCGTCCATCTCCACCGGCCGCGCCGCCGACGGCAGGATCGCCTGCTGCAGCTCCCGCGCGATCCGGTTCTGCTGCTGGGCTTCGTGTTCGGTGTCGGCCAGACGGTCGCGCGTGGCGTTCAACGCGACCTGGCTCTGGTACTGCGCCGACAGGTCCTGGTAGATCCCGCGCACCGCGACCAGCTGCCCGCTCTCCGACAGCACCGGCTCGCCGTGCGCGCGGATCTGCCGGTGCGTGCCGTCCGGCCGGATCAGCCGGAACACCGTCGCGGCCTCCTGACCCGCCAGCAGCGTGGTCTGGAACGCCTCGGCGATCGGCAGGTCCTCGGGGTGGACGTAGGTGCACAGCTCGTCCCACGCGACCGGGCCCGCCGACAGCGGCAGCCCGAACAGCTCGAAGGTCTGCTCGGTCCAGGTCATCTCGCCGGTGAGGACGCTGTGCTCCCAGCTGCCCAGCCGCGCGATGTGCTGCAGGTTGTGCAGCAGCTGCGCGAGCCGGTGGTCGTCGTGCCCGACGGTCAGCACGATCCGCACCCCGTCCAGGAACCGGGTGATCCGCACGTCCACCGTCGCCGGAGTGGTCGCGCCGCCGGTCCGGGCGACCAGCGGGACCGGCCCGAGCCGCGCGCTCGCGCCGGTGGTGAGCACCTCCACCGCGCGGTCGGCGAGCCCGTACGCGCACAGCAGCGGGTACGCCCTGGTCAGCCCGCGGCCGACCAGTTCCGCGGCCTGCCGCCCGTGCGGGTCCTCGAAGTCCTCGCCGACCTGGGCGACCTCGAAGTCGGTCACCTGGCCGGACTCGTCCGAACGCGGCCGGGCGAACAGGCCGGAGTCCAGCAGGCCCACCATCGACGGCAGCGCCCCGGCCGGCTGCGTGCCGAGCACGATCTCCCGGCCGCACAACGCGGCGAGCGCGGTGAGCCGTCGTTTCTGCTCCGGCGGGAACAGCGGCAGCGGCGCGGCCCAGACGAATTCCACCACGCCGGCGATGCTGCGCGAGGTGGTCACCGGGATCACCGCCCGCGCCCCCCGCCGGTCGTCCGCCGGCAGTGGCACGGCGGGGGCGAATCCCACCTCCGGGATCCAGTGCGGACGCCGTTCCCGTGCCGCCCGCTGCGGCAGGCAGTCCATCAGCACCGGGATGTGCCGCCAGCGGCTGGCCTCCAGCAGGCCGAGCCCGCTGTGCCCGGCGAGGGCCAGCGCGCCGTCCGGCCGCACCTGCCACACCGCGGCCGCGGCCGCGCCCGCGGTGCGCCGGACTTCCTCCAGCAGAGCCGAATTCTCCGCGGAGGCGTCGGGCAGCCGGGCGAAGTCGGGAGCGCTGTCGGGCTCGCACGGCGCCCGTGGCGGCCGGACCGCGCCCGCGACCAGGTCCGCGGCCAGCTCCGCGACGGTGATCCCGGTGCGCGCGGCCAGTTCGGCGAGGTGCGTGGCGGCCTCGGCGGGGGAGTAGCCGAGCCGTTCGACGAGGATGCCTTCGGCGACCGGGACGAGCAGCCCGCCGTCCCGTTCGGCGCGCAGCCGTTCGATCTCCTGCTGCTGGCACTCCACGACGGCGGCGAGCCCGGCGACGCGCGGATCGAGGTCGCTGGTCTGCGGCGGGTACTGGGCCGTCACTCGAGCCCCTCGGTCGCGGTGGGCGGACGAAACAAGTCTAGTGAAGTGGCGCTGGGATACGTGTCGCGCTACCAGTAGATTCCTCTTCTGCGGGGATTGTTCGCAAGAGCGGTTCCCAGAGCCTCACGGAATCGGAGTGCGCTGATGGCTGAGAGCCGGACCGCCCAGGCCAAGCGGGACCCGGGCCGGGGCGGTGAACGGGAGCTGGCCGATCCCCGGTTGCAGCAGTTGCTGGCCGGGCTGACCGCGGTGCGCGACGGCGATTTCGGAACCCGGCTGCCGCAGGTCGGCGACGAGCTGCTGGACGAGATCGCGGCGGTCTTCAACGGCATGGTCGACCAGCTGTCGGTGTTCACGTCCGAGGTGACGCGGGTGGCGACCGAGGTGGGCACCGAGGGCAAGCTCGGGGGCCAGGCGCGGGTGCCCGGGGTGTCCGGGACCTGGGCGGACCTCACCGATTCGGTGAACGCGATGGCCGGGAACCTGACGGCTCAGATGCGCGACATCGCGCAGGTCGCGACCGCGGTGGCGAAGGGCGACCTGTCGCAGAAGATCACGGTGGACGTCCAGGGCGAGATCCGGGAGCTGAAGGAAACCATCAACACGATGGTGGACCAGTTGTCCTCGTTCGCCGACGAGGTCACGAGAGTGGCCCGTGAAGTCGGCACCGAAGGAATTCTCGGCGGTCAGGCGGAAGTCCCCGGCGTTTCCGGAACCTGGAAGAACCTCACCACTTCGGTGAATTTCATGGCCGGGAATCTCACCGATCAGGTGCGCAACATCGCTCAGGTGACCACCGCCGTGGCGCGCGGCGATCTGTCGCAGAAGATCATGGTCGACGCGCGCGGGGAAATCCTGGAACTGAAGAACACCATCAACACGATGGTGGACCAGCTCTCGTCGTTCGCCGACGAGGTGACGAGAGTGGCGCGCGAGGTCGGCACGGACGGCAGGCTGGGCGGGCAGGCGCAGGTGCCCGGTGTCGGCGGAACGTGGCGGGCGCTCACCGATTCGGTGAACTTCATGGCGGGCAACCTCACCGATCAGGTGCGCTCGATCGCCTCGGTGGCCACCGCGGTCGCCGACGGTGACCTCTCCCAGAAGATCACCGTCGACGCGCGCGGCGAGATCCTGGAACTGAAGAACACCATCAACACGATGGTCGACCAGCTGTCGGCGTTCGCCGACGAGGTCACGCGCGTGGCCCGCGAGGTGGGCACCGAGGGCCGCCTCGGCGGTCAGGCCGACGTCAAGGGTGTGTCGGGCACCTGGAAGGCGCTCACCGAATCGGTGAACGTCATGGCCGCCAACCTGACCGACCAGGTGCGGTCGATCGCCGACGTGACCACCTCCGTCGCCAAGGGCGACCTGACGCAGAAGATCCGCGTCGACGCGCGCGGCGAGATCCTGGAGCTCAAGGAAACCATCAACACAATGGTCGACCAGCTGTCGGCGTTCGCGGACGAGGTCACGAGAGTGGCCCGCGAGGTGGGCACGCACGGCAACCTGGGCGGCCAGGCCAACGTCCGCGGGGTGTCCGGCACCTGGAAGGACCTGACCGACAACGTCAACGTGATGGCGTCCAACCTGACCAGCCAGGTGCGCTCGATCGCGCAGGTGGCCAGCTCGGTGGCGCAGGGCGACCTGTCGAAGAAGATCACCGTCGAGGCCAAGGGCGAGGTCGCCGCGCTGGCCGACACGATCAACACGATGGTCGACACGCTCGGCGCGTTCGCCGACGAGGTGACCAGAGTGGCCCGCGAGGTCGGCACCGAAGGGATCCTCGGCGGCCAGGCCCGCGTGCCCAACGTCGCGGGCACCTGGAAGGACCTCACCGACAACGTCAACTCGATGGCGAACAACCTGACCAACCAGGTGCGCAACATCGCCCAGGTGACGACCGCCGTCGCGGACGGCGACCTGACCAAGAAGATCGACGTCGACGCGCGCGGCGAGATCCTCGAACTGAAGACGACGATCAACACCATGGTGGACACGCTGGGCTCGTTCGCCGCCGAGGTGACCCGCGTGGCGCGCGAGGTGGGCAGCGAGGGACGGCTGGGCGGCCAGGCCGAGGTCGAGGGCGTGTCCGGCACCTGGAAGCGGCTCACCGAGAACGTCAACGAGCTGGCGGGCAACCTGACCCGCCAGGTGCGCGCGATCGCCGAGGTGGCCAGCGCCGTGGCCACCGGCGACCTGACCCGCTCGATCTCGGTCGAAGCGCAGGGCGAGGTCGCCGAGCTCAAGGACAACATCAACTCGATGGTGCGGTCGCTGCGCGAGACCACGCACGCCAACCAGGAACAGGACTGGCTCAAGACCAACCTGGCGCGCATCGCCGGGTTGATGCAGGGCCACCGGGACCTGGCCACCGTCGCCGAGCTGGTGCTGGACGAGCTGGTGCCGCTGGTGAACGCGCAGCAGGGCACGTTCTTCCTGAGCAGCGGGCAGAACGGCAGCGGGCGGCTGCGGCTGATCGCCACCTACGGTGCGCACTCCACCGAGGAGCTGGTTCGGGAGGTCGAGGTCGGTCAGACGCTCATCGGGCAGGCGGCCCGCACGCGGCGGCCGATCATCGTCGACAAGACCCCGCCCGGGTACGTGCGGATCTCCTCCAGCCTCGGCGAGGCGCCGCCGGTGAACCTCGTCGTGCTGCCGGTGACCTTCGAGGACCGCACCCTCGGCGTGATCGAGCTGGCCTCCTTCGAGCGGTTCACCCAGGCGCAGCGCGACCTGCTGGACCAGCTGGGCGAGACGATCGGCGTCAACGTCAACACGATCGTGGCGAGTTCGCGCACGGACTCGCTGCTGGAGGAGTCGCAGCGGCTCGCCGCCGAACTGCGGGTCCAGCAGGAGGAACTGCAGCGCTCGAACGCCGAGCTGGCCGAGAAGGCGACGCTGCTGGCCCGCCAGAACCGCGACATCGAGGTCAAGAACACCGAGATCGAGCAGGCCAGGCGGGAGATCGAGGAGCGCGCCGAGCAGCTCGCGCTGGCCTCGAAGTACAAGTCCGAGTTCCTCGCGAACATGTCGCACGAGCTGCGCACGCCGCTCAACAGCCTGTTGATCCTGGCGAAGCTGCTCGCGCAGAACCCCAGCCGCAACCTCACCGCCAAGCAGGTGGAGTACGCCGAGGTGATCCACTCGGCCGGTTCGGACCTGCTGCAGATGATCAACGACATCCTCGACCTGTCCAAGGTGGAGGCCGGGCGGATGGACATCCACCCGGAGCCGTTCGCGCTGAACCAGCTGCTGGACTACGTCGAGGCCACGTTCCAGCCGCTGACCGCCGAGAAGGGGCTGACCTTCGCGGTCACCGCCGACCAGGACGTGCCGCGCGAGCTGGTGACCGACCAGCAGCGGTTGCGGCAGGTGCTGCGCAACCTGCTGTCCAACGCGGTCAAGTTCACCGACCACGGCCGGGTCGAGCTGCACGTTCGGATGGCCCGCGAGGAGGAGCTGCCGGCGGGCACCAGCGGCCAGGTGGTGGCGTTCGCGGTCACCGACACCGGCATCGGCATCGCGAAGGAGAACCTGAGCGCCATCTTCGCCGCGTTCCAGCAGGCCGACGGCACCACCAGCCGCCGCTACGGCGGCACCGGGCTGGGGTTGTCCATCAGCAACGAGGTGGTCTACCGGCTTGGCGGCGAGATCCGCGCGGAGAGCGAGCTCGGCGAGGGCAGCACGTTCACGTTGTTCCTGCCGCTGGGCAAGTCCCCGGACGGCCTGCCCGCGCCCGCGGCCGCCGAGGTCGAGGTGCCCGAGCCGGCGCCGGAGGCCGCGCGTGAGACGCACGGCAAGCGGCAGGTGCTCGTCGTCGAGTCGGCGGGCACCGGGCTGCTGTCGCTGCTGGCGAGCAGCGCCGCCGCCGACCTCGCCGACACCCACGGCACGGTCACGGTCGCCACGGTGAGCACGGCGGAGCAGGCGACGAACGTCCTGCTCAGCCGCCCGCACCACTGCGTCGTGCTGGACGTCAGCCTGCCCGAGGGCGGCGCGTTCGCCGTGCTGGACGCGCTGGCCGACCACCCGGACCTGTGTTCGGTCCCGGTGCTCGCACACCCGTCCCGCAAGCTGACCCCGGACCAGGAGAGCCTGGTGCAGACCCGCGCGGCGATGCAGCCGCTGGAGCTGCTGCCCTCGCTCGACGAGCTGCGCGAGCGGATCGCGCTGCACCTGTCCGCCGACCAGCCGGACGACGTCATCCCGCTGACCCAGCCGCGCACGCCGCTGCCGTCGCTGACCCGGCCGGTCGACGACCGTCCGGTGGACGAGCCGTTGCGCGGGCACAAGGTGCTGATCGTGGAGGACGACCCGCGCAACGTGTTCGCGCTGCGTGGCGCGCTGGAGAGCTACGGGCTGGAGGTGCGGCACGCGGTGAACGGGCGCAAGGGCATCGACGTGCTGCTCGCCGAGGACGGCATCGAGCTGGTGCTGATGGACGTGATGATGCCGGAGATGGACGGCTACGCGGCCACGGCGGCGATCCGGGAGATCCCGCGGTTCGCCGACATGCCGATCATCGCCGTCACCGCGAAGGCCATGCAGGGCGACCGGGAGAAGGCGCTCGCGTCCGGGGCCAGCGACTACCTGACGAAACCGGTCGACGCGGAGGAGCTGCTCCAGTGCCTGCGGCGGTGGCTGCCGGAGGTGCGGGCCTGACCCGGGCGGCGGATCCCGGTGAAGGAGGTGTTCCGCCAGGGCGCGCGGGAGTGGAGGATGGGTGCGTGCAGGCACCCGATCCACTGAACCCGCGCGATCCGGCCGTCGACCCCGTCGACGGTGTCGCGGTCGCCGTCGAACGCCGCGGCAAGGCCGTGGTGGTCCAGGTCAGCGGCGAACTCGACCTCCTGACGACGCCGCGGCTGGACGACGCGGCGAGCCGGGCGCTGCGCGAGCAGCCGTCGCTGCTGGTGCTCGACCTGACGGGTGTCACGTTCCTGGGTTCGGCCGGCATGGCCTCGCTGGTCGCCGTGCGGCAGGCCGCGGGGGACGACCTGCCGATCCGCCTCGCCGCCGCGGACCCGGTCGTCGTGCGCGCGATGGAGGTCGTCGGCCTCGACGAGGAGTTCCCCCTCTACCCGACGTGCGAGGACGCGCTGGCCGGCTGACCGGCGAGCAGCCTGCGCAGCCCGGCGTGCAGGGCCGGGGCGGCGGCCAGGAACGAGGGCGCGCCCGGCCGCCACACTGCGCCGCCGGTGTCGGTGACGGTGGCACCCGCTTCGCTCGCGACGAGCGCGGCTCCGGCCAGGTTCGCGTCGTCGTGGCCGAACTGCCAGAACGCGTCGATCCGGCCGGAGGCGACCTCTGCCACCTGCCACGAGGTGGGGCCGAGGTTGCGCACCGCGCCGACGGCGGGCAGGACGTCGCCCAGTGAACGGCCGGCCAGCGCCGCCGCTTCGGCTCCCGGGAACGGCGGCTGGGACGTGGTGACCAGGGCGGCGGCCAGGTCGGTCTGCGCGGACGGGGTGACGGGTCTGCCGTCGAGAGTGGCGCCGCGGCCCCGCTCGGCGCGGTAGGTCTCGCCGCGGGCGGGGTGGTGCAGCACGGTGGCGACCGGTTCGCGGTGGCGCACGAGCGTGATGCTGACGCACCAGTACGGCAGCCCGCGCAGGTACTGCACGGCGCCGTCGGCGATGTCGACCACCCACGAGGTCGTCCCGGCGGGCAGGCCGGTGCCGAACTCGTCGGCCCACGGGATGCCGGGCAGAAGTGTGCCGAGCCGTTGCCGGAGAAGGGGTTCGGCGGCGCGTTCAACCTCGGCGAAGGTGGTGCGGAACTCGTCGAGCGTGCGGGCCGGGGGCGCGGTGGGCAGGCCGCGGAGGATCTCGCCGGTTTCTTCGGCGGCGGCGGTGATGCCATCGAGGAGGTTCACGGGTCCGAGTGTCGGAGCTCGCGGCGGATCGGTGGGCTCGTCAGCCGGTTTCCGAGCGAGATCGTGCGAAACTCGGCTCGTGGTGGCTGATCCGGCTTTTGACGGGGATGATCTGCGGCTGATCGAGGCGCTGCAGTGCGACGGCCGGGTGACGGTCGAGCAGGCGGCGCGGGTGCTGGGATTGCCGGTGCGGGCGGTGCAGCGGCGGATGCGCGTGCTGCTCGGCGACGGTGTGGTGCGCGTGGTCGCGGTGCCGCCGGGCGCGCTGGCGCGGGGCGTGGTGGTGCTGCGGATCCGGGTGCTGCGCGGGAAACTCGACCCGATCACGGCGGCCCTGGCGGCCAGGGAGGACATCCCGCTGGTGGACGTGTCGGCCGCCGGGGACGAGATCCTGGCGCTGTTGCTGGCCGGCCCGGATACGCGTCATCGTCTGGTGTTCCGCCAGCTCCCCGCGACCAGCGCCGTGACCTCCGTCGAAGCGCAGACGGTGATGCACGTGTTCAGCGACGCGACCGACTGGCGTCTCGGCGTGCTGTCGGACGCCGAGCGAGCCGCGCTGGGTTGCGGTGGGCAGGCGGCGGAGCGCCCCCTGGACGACCTCGACCGGGCCGTGCTGCGTCTGCTCGGGGAAGACCTGCGGCTGCCTGCCGCCACGATCGCCGCCCGGCTGGGGCACCCGGAGTCCACCGTGCGGCGCCGCCTGAGCGCCCTGCGCGCCAACGGCCGGTTCGTGACGCAGGCGTTCGTCGACCCCGCGCGGCTCGGGCTGACCATCGACGCGAACCTGCTCATGCGGGTGCCCCCGGACCTCCTCGACCGGGCGGGCCGCGCGCTGGCCCGCCACCCGGCCGTCCACGGCGCGATGGCGACGACGGGCGCGTCGAACCTCCACGCCGCCGTGTGGTTGCGGGACCTGGAGCACCTGTACGCGTTCATCACGCAGGACCTGGCCGCGCTGGGCGTCACCGAGGTGGAGACGGTGCTGATCGGTGCGTCGGTCAAGCGGCCCGGGAAAGCCCTTTCACCGCGCGGGAAAGCCTTTTCACGGTAGTGGCGCCGCCGCGCCCAGGCCCCGCTCCGCGGCCGCCGCGCGGACCGCGTCGATGACCAGCTGCAGCGACGGCCGCGCCGACGCCGTGCGGTGCGCGATCGACACCGTTCGCATCGGCGGTTCCGTCAGGGCCACGATGTCCACCCCGGGCGGCCGCAGCGACAGGCCCAGGTCCGACACCAGCGTGACCCCGAGCCCGGCGGCGACCATCGCCAGCGCGGTCGCCTGCTCGCCGACCTCGTGGTTGATCTTCGGCTCGAACCCGTGCCGCTGGCACGCCAGCCGCACCGCCCGGCCGAAGTGCGAGCGCGGCCCGGCGAGGATCCACGGGTGCTCGGCCAGCTCGGTCAGGCTCACCGTGGTGGCGGGCACCGCGCCGCGCGGGACCGCCGCGTGCAGCCGTTCGACCGCGATCACCACCCGGGTCAGCGCCGGGTCCCACGGCATCGGGTAGTCGGAGTAGTCGATGACGAACGAGAAGTCGAGCGCGCCGTCCCGCACCGCGCCCGCGGTTTCCTCCGGCGCCAGCTCCTTCGTGCGCACCTCGATCCCCGGGTGTTCCCGCGCCAGCGCGGACAACGCGAACGGCAGCAACCCGGACGCCACCGACGCCCACACCCCCGCGGTCAGCCGCGCGGTGACGCCTTCCTGCGCCTCCTCCAGCGCCATGGTCGCCCGTTCGACGGACTTGAGGATCTCCTCGGCGTGCTCGGTCAGCACCACGCCCAGCTCGGTCAGCTGGACCCGCCTGCCGAGCCGCTCGAACAGCTTGGCCCCGACGTCCCGTTCCAGCTGCGCGAGCTGCTGCGACACGGCCGATGCGGTGTAGTGCAGGGCGGCCGCGGCCGCGGTGACGGTGCCGCGGCGGTGCAGCTCCCGAAGCATCCGCAACCGGTGCAGCGAAAGCTCCATGCCGCCCAGGGTAGGTAAGGATCACCTGCTGTGCAGGGAACGTGAACGGAACCGTGCATGATCCCTAACTGGACGTCTCCGCCGACCCTGCCGCACCCTGGTGTCAGCGGGAATGGATCTCCCGATTCCACCCAGACCGGCGACCGAAGCCACCGCGCGTGGCGGAGGCGGGCTGTGCTGCGCCCGGAATCGGCGACAGGCTTGGAGGGGACAGTTGACCACGATGCAGGATCCGCGGGGGCTCGCCGGCGAGCGGACCAGCCCGCGCACGCAAGAGCCGATGCTGCGGCTGACCTGGACCGACCCGGTCACCGGCACCCACGGCTACCTCGTGGTGCACACGCTGGTTTCCGGCCTGGCCACCGGCGGCACCCGGATGCGCGCCGGCTGCACGCTGTCCGAGGTCGAGGACCTGGCGCGCGGCATGGCGGCCAAGACCGCGACGTTCGACCTGCCGGTGGGCGGGGCGAAGGGCGGGATCGACTTCGACCCGAAGGACCCGGGGGCCGTCGGGGTGCTGGAGCGGTTCTGCCAGGCGATGCGCCCGTGGCTGGACGCGCACTGGGTGACCGCCGAGGACCTCGGGGTGCCGCAGCACCTCATCGACGACGTCTTCGAGCGGCTCGGGCTGGAGCAGTCGTACCACGCCGCCATCCGGCGTTCGCCCGACCCAGCGCGGACGCTGCGGCGCGTGCACGCCGGGCTGAACGCGCCGGTGCCGGGCGGGCTGCTGCTCGGTGACGTGGTCGGTGGTTACGGCGTCGCGCAGGCGTGTCTGGGCGCGGCGAGCGCGTGGGGCTGGGAGCCGGCCGCCACGACCGTGGCGATCCAGGGCATCGGCACGATGGGCGGCGGCGCGGCCTGGTACCTGCACGAGGCCGGGATGCGGGTCGTCGCGGTCGCCGATGCGGCCGGGACGCTGTACGACCCGGCGGGGCTGGACGTGCCCGCGCTGCTGGAGCTGCGGGACGCCTACGGCGAGGTGGACCGCTCGCGGCTGCCCGGCTCGGTCCGGCAGCTGCCGCGCGACGCGGTGGTCGGGGTGTCGGCCGACATCCTGGTGCCGGCGGCGATTTCCTACGCGCTGACGCCGGACAACGTCTCGGACGTGTCGGCGAAGGTCGTGGTGGAAGCGGCCAACGCGGCGACCACGCCCGAGGCCGAGGCGATGCTCGCCGCGCGGGGGATCCCGGTGGTCCCGGACTTCGTGGCGAACGCGGGCGCCGCGGCGTGGGCGTGGTGGCTGCTGCTGGGGCAGGTGGGCGCCGACCCGGTCGACTCGTTCCACCGGCTGCAGACCGAAATGCGGTCGAAGGTGGCGCTGCTGCTGGCCGCCTGGTTCGCCGACGGAGTCCCCCCGCGCACGACGGCGGAGGAACTGGCGGCGGCGAACCGCGCGGCGCGCCTGGCTGCGGGCGATGCTGGGGTCACGATCCCCTGAACGCGCTGAAGGGGGTTCGCGGCGCACGACGGCGCAGGAATTGGCCGCGGCGAACCTCGCGGCGTGCCCGGCCGCAGGGGACCTGGGGGTCACGATCCCTTCGCCGCGCCCACGGCGTTCGGCCGCGCACGACGGCGGAGGAACCGGCCGCGGCGAACCTCGCCGCGTTCGCCGCTTGGGGTCATGCCCCCTGAACACGCTGAAGGGCCCTTCGCGATGGTGCGGAAAGCCTTTCACGGCTGGCGACGCCCGGGTCACGCCCCTGAACACGCTGAAGGGCCCTTCGCGACGGTGCGAAGGGCCCTTCACTGCGTGTCGACACGTTAGTTCCGGCCTGGTTCGCCGACGGGGAGGTGAACCAGGTCCGGTATCCAATCGGCGTAGCGGCCTTCGGAGCCGCCGTCGGGCGGGACCGTAGGGCCTCGACCTCGTAGTGCCCGGGCACCTCGGGGTCTGCCACATACAGTGCCCGATCGCCAGGGGCCGATCCAGGGCCGAAGGTCCCTTTTCACTCGTCCGGCATGCTCTGGGCCATGGACCACCCGCTGCGCGCCATCCGCGCCACCCGTGTGTTCGCCGACCGGCCGGTGCCAAGGGACCTCGTCGTGGACCTGGTCGAGACGGCGCGCTGGACCGGTTCCGCGCGCAACCGCCAGCCGTGGCGGCTCGTCTCGGTGACCGACCCCGCGGTGCGCCACGCGCTGGCCCGCCTCGGGCAGTACGCGCTGCCACTGGCGGCGGCCCCGGTCGCGCTCGTGCTGCTGTCCGACTCGCAAGCCGGTGCGGACACCGAGTTCGACCTCGGGCGGCTGTGCCAGACCCTCGTCGTCGCGGCGCACCTCGCCGGCCTCGGCAGCTGCCCGGTCTCGTTGTACCCCAACGCCAACGCGGTGGAAGCCGCCGCGCTCACCGGCCACGGGCACCCGTGGCGCGCGCACCACGCGCTCGCGCTCGGCTGGCCGGGGGAGCGTCTGCGTGGCCGGTCCGCCGTGCCGGTCGGGCGCAAGGCCTTGGCGGACGTGTTCGTGGAGCTGTAGCCCGTCAGACGAGCGGCTCGGCGCGGGCGGTCCAGCGGCCCTCGGTGCGGGTGATGCGCACCGGGTGGTCGAAGCACTTGCTGATGTGGTCCGTGGTCACCACGTCGTCCGCCGTCCCGGACGCCAGGCACTGGCCCTCGCGCAGCAGGAGCGCGTGCGTCGTGCTCGCCGGCAGCTCCTCCAGGTGGTGGGTGACCAGCACGGTCGCCAGCTCCGGGTGGTCGCGCCGCAGAACGTCCACACTGGACAGCAGCTGCTCCCGGGCCGCGACGTCCAGGCCGGTCGCCGGTTCGTCGAGCAGCAGCAGGCGCGGCGACGGCATCAGGGCGCGGGCGATCAGCGCCCGGCCGCGTTCGCCCTGGGACAGGGTCGGCCAGCGGGCGTCGCGTTGCCCGGCGAGGCCCAGCATCCGGATCAGGCGCTCGGCGCGTTCCCGCTCCGCCGCGGTCGGCTGCCAGCGCGGCACCAGTTCGGTCGTGTTCGTCAGCCCGGTCAGCACCACCTCGAACACCGACAGCGGCGAGGTCAGCGGGTGCCGCGGGTTGATGTGCCCGAGGAACGACCGCAGCTTGCGCATGTCGACCCGGCCCAGCCGGTGCCCGAGCACGTCGACCGTCCCGCGCGTCGGGTGGGTGAGCGCCCCCAGCAGGCCGAGCAGCGTGCTCTTGCCCGCGCCGTTCGCGCCGAGCAGCGCCCAGTGCTCGCCCTCGTGCACCGTCAGCGAGATCGACCGGAGCAGGTACCGGCCGTCGCGGACGAGATCGACATCGCTCACCTGCAGCACGGGCGTCATGCCCGCACCGTATCAAGTCCTCAGACGTCTGATGAAAACGGACATCCGATAACCTCCCGGAATGGATCGGGTGGAGACGCGAGAACTCGCCTACTTCGTCGCCGTGGCGGAGACCCTGCACTTCGGTCGCGCCGCGGAAGGGCTGGGACTGGCCCAGCCCGCGCTGTCGAAGGCCGTGCGGTCGCTGGAGCGGCGGCTAGAGGTCACCTTGTTCGACCGCACGAGCAGGCGGGTCGAACTCACCCCGGCCGGCGAGGTCCTGCTCGACGAGGCGCGGAAGGCGCTGGCGGCCGTCGCCGCGGCGGCCCGGCGCACGCAGCGGGCCGGGCGCGGCGTGCCGTACCTCGCCCTGGCCGCCAAGCCCGGCGGCGACGCGGGGCTGCTGCCGCCGATCCTGCGCAGGTACGAGAGCGACCCCGCCGCGGTGCCGGTCGAACTCGTCACCGCGCACGAGGACAGGGTGTCCCTGCTGCGCGACGGGCGTGCCGACGTCGCCCTGCTGCACACCCCCTTCGACGACGCGGGTGGCCTGGAGACGGAGGAGTTGCGCGCCGAGCCGAGGTCGGCGCTGCTGCCGCCGGAACACCGCCTGGCGCGGCGGTCGATCCTGCAGCTGAGCGACCTGCGCGGCGAGCCGGTCGGGCGGTGGGCCGGCTACCCGGACGACGGTGGCGTCGAGGTGACGGACCTGGCGAAGCTGCTGCGCGTGACCTCGCGCGGGCGGGCCGTCGCGCTGCTGCCGCAGTCGGTGCTGGACGCGCTGGACCACAACCTGGTGACGGTGCCGGTGGTGGACGCCGCTCCGGCGCGACTGCTGCTGGCCTGGCCGCAGGGCACCCGCTCACCCGCGATCTCGGCTCTGGCCAGGGCGGCGCGCGAGGTGGCGGCGGAACACCGGACGGCGGCCAGGCCGGGTCCGGTGCGGGCTTCGCGCCCGAGAATGGCTGAGCGGGCGAGCGGACGCTGATCCGGCTCGTCGCGCAGGGCCTACGTGGACCGGCTCGCGCGTGAGCGGCGGCGGCTCGCGCCCGGGCGGGCGCTGCGTCGTGGCCTGGGCCTACGTCCCGCTGGGCACCCGTCCGACGGCGCCCAGCAGCACGGCGCTCGCCTGGTCGTCCGGGTCCGGGAGGTAGCCCCGCGGCCGGGCCGGTGCGGGCTTCGCGCCCGAGGATGGCTGAGCGGACGCTGATCCGGCTCGTCACGCAGCGCCTACGTGCACCTGCTCGCGCGTGAACGGTGGCCGTACGCGCCCGGGCGGGAGCTGCGTCGTGGCCAGGCTATGTGCGGCTGAGCACCCGTCCGACGGCGCCCAGCAGCACGGCGCTCGCCTGGTCGTCCGCGCCCGGGAGGTAGCCCCGCGGCCGGGCCGGTGCCGGCTTCGCGCTCGAGGATGGCTCTGCGGACGCTGATCCGGCTCGTCGCGCAGGGCCTACGTGCACCTGCTCGCGCGTGAACGGTGGCCGTACGCGCCCGGGCGGGAGCTGCGTCGTGGCCAGGGCTATGTGCGGCTGAGCACCCGTCCGACGGCGCCCAGCAGGACGGCGCTCGCCTGGTCGTCCGGGTCCGGGAGGTAGCCCCGCGGCGGGTTCCAGTGCGTGGCGAGCACCAGGCCCGGCGCTACGAGCTCCGTGCCCTCGAACAGCGCCGCCACCTCGGCCCGCCCGCGCACCTGCGCGGACTGCCGCACTTTGGCGTTGTAGGTGTCGCGCACGTCCTCCTGCTTGCGCTGCTGGCGTTCGTCCTCCGGGGTCGTGATGTGCGTGAGCGCCAGGTAGCTGCCGGGCGCGAGCCGGTCGACATAGCGACGCACCAGGGGGCGCACGTCGCCCGGCACGAAGGGCAGCACGGACACCATCAGCAGCCCCACGGGCTCGCCGAAGTCCAGCAGCCCGGCCCGCTCGAAGATGTCCTCCGGCTCCCGCGCGTCGGCCAGCAGGCAGGTCGCGTCCGGCTCCCCGGCGAGCAGGTCGTTGCTCACCTCGACCGTGCGCGGGTCCAGGTCGACGTAGACCACGCGCGAACCCGGCGCGTACCGCTGGGCGATCTCGTGCACGTTGCCCGCCACCGGGTAGCCGGAGCCGATGTCGAGGAACTGCCGGATCCCGTGCCCGGTCATCCAGCGGACCACCCGCTGCAGGAAGTCCCGGTTGTAGCGCGCGACCTGCCCGGCGAGCGGGAAGACCTTCTGTGCCGCGATCGCCACCTCCGCGTCGCACGGCAGGTGGTGGTGCCCGTTCAGGTACCAGTCGTACACGCCCGCCGCCGTCGCTGCGGTGCGTTCCTGCTGGGTCATCGGCGATCACCACCAGTCCGGCTGCTGCGAACCCGCTCAGTCTGACACGGCGGTCAACGGTGCGGGAGGGGTCCAGCGGGCGGCGGCGGTGGCCGCGCGGACCGACAGCCCGGCAGGCATGAGCCGGAGCACCGCGTTGCGTGCCGCGACGGCCAGTGGGTTCTTCAGCTGGGCGCCCAGCCGCCCGGCCTGGTCGGACCGGCGCGCTATCGCCTGGCTGCGCGGACGACGCTCGCGGTCGTAGGCGCTCAGCGCGTCCGCGACCGGCGTGTGCCGGACGGTCGCGGCGGCGAGCACGACCGCGTCTTCGATGGCTTGGCAGCCGCCCTGACCCAGGTACGGCGACATGGCGTGGGCGGCGTCGCCGAGCAACGCGACGCGGCCGCGCACGTACGTCGGCAGCGGGGTGCGCAGCGCGAGCAGGTCGTGCTGCAGGAACCGGTCGCCCGGCGTCGCCTCGATCAGGCTCGGCAGCGGTTCCGGCCAGTCACCGAAGTGACGGCGCAGGAAGGCTTTCGGGTCCGCGTGCCGGACATCGCGGGGCGACTCGCACGCCAGGTACCAGTACAGCCGGCCACCGGTCAGCGGCACCGCCCCGACCTCGGTGCCCGGCCCGAGGAGACCGGACAGCTCGAGCGGCCCCGGATCGTCGAGGATCGCCCGGAACGCGGTGTGGCCCGTGTAGACCGGGCCGGGGTGGCCGGGCCAGAGCGCCGAGCGGACGGCGCTGTGCACGCCGTCGGCCGCGACGACCAGATCGGCGGTGAGCTCGCCGCCGTCCCAGCGCACCCGGCCGTCGCCGGTGACTTCGGTGACGGTGGTGCCCGCCCGCAGATCCGCGGCCGGGATGGCGTCGCGCAGCAGGTCGAGGAGCTGGGCGCGGGCGATGCCGAGGAGCGGTTTGCCCAGCGCGCGTTCGAACCGGGCGCCGTCGACCTCGGTCAGCAGGCGGCCGTGGTGGTCCCGCAGCCGCCCGCTGACCTGCGGCACGGCGAGGGGCGCCAGGTCGAGGCCGAGCGATTCCAGGGCGCGCAAAGCGTTGGGCCACAACGTGATTCCCGCGCCGACCTCGGCGAACCGCGGCGCGCGCTCGAAGACGGCGACCTCCCAGCCCACCCGGCGCAGCCCGATCGCCGCGCTCAACCCGCCGATGCCGCCGCCGATGACCGCCGCTGTTCGCACGCACGCGACTCTACGCCCGTAGAGTCACCGGCGTGCGTCTGACGTCGATCGCGGACGCGGCCATCGAGGTGGTCGCCGCGGAGGGGATGCGCGGCCTGACCCACCGCGCCGTCGACCGGGCCGCGGGCCTGCCGCCCGGGTCGACCTCCTACTACGCCCGCACGCGGGCGGCGTTGCTGGAGTTGGCGGTCAGGCGGATCGCCGAACTCGACGACGCGTCGCTGACGGAGGCGGATGGCGAGTTGGCGCCGGCGCTCGCGCGGTTCCTGCACACGGCGATGACGACCGGCCGGACGCACTTGGTGGCGCGCTACGAGTTCGCACTGGAGGCCACGCGACGCCCCGAGCTGCGGGCGGTCTACGACCGGGTGGGGCAGCGGTTCCGCGACAGCTGCGCCGAACTGCTGGCGCACGCGGGCTCCCCGGACCCGGCGCGGCACACGCGAATGCTGATCGCCTGGTGCGACGGGGTGCTGTTCGATTCGGTGGCCGGAGCCGGGGCGGCTCGTGCGCCGGGGCCGGCGGAGCTGGAGCGCAGCACGGCTGAGTTCGTTGCGGCGCTGCTGCCTGGGGGTGGTGCTCAGCGCCCGCCCGCCGGTGAGGCGGGGGCCTCCGCCTGCTGATCGCCTGATGTGGTGGGTGGCCTGGGCGCTGGAGCAGGCAAGTGGGGCGGCCGAGTTCCTGGCGGCGCTGCTGCCTGGGGGTGGTGCTCAGCGCCCGCCCGCCGGTGGGGCGGGGGCCTCCGCCTGCTGATCGCCTGGTGTGGTGGGGTGGCCTGGGCGCTGGAGCAGGCGAGTAGGGCGGCCGAGTTCCTGGTGGCGCTGCTGCCCGGGGGCGTGCTCACGGCGCGGCGGCCGGTGAGGCGGCGGCCTCCGCCTGCTGATCGCCCGGTGCGGCGAGGTGTTCGTCAACCGAGTGGCGGCGCTGGCGGGCGGTGGCCGTGGTGTTGCGCCTCAGCGCTTCGACCGCTTGCCGAACGACTCCATCTCGGCCACCTGCCTCCGCGCCTCGTCGGCGGTCTTGTCCGCCACGGTCGCGGCCTTGCGGGCGGCCGTGAGTTCCTTGCGCACCGCGCGTTCTTCGCGGGTCGCGTCGTCCAGTTGTGAGCGCAGCTCGGCCACCCGCGCGGCGGCCTTTTCGGCCCGGGCGGTGACCTCGTCGAGCGCCTGCTGAGCCTCGTCGCGGGCGGCCTCCGCCTCGTCGGCCTTCGTGCGGGCCTCTTCGAGCGCGGCCTGCCGCCGCTCGGCTTCCGGGTCCTGTTTCGCCGGTTTCGGGGCCGGCTTGGGCGCCGCCTTGCGCTTCGGCGAAGCGGCCAGTGCGGCCGCCAGCCAATCCTCCGAAGAGGACGGTTCCAGCGCCGCGGAAAGCCGTCCCGCGGCCACTTCCGCCGCCGCGTCCGGATCGGACACCGCCGCCTCGAACGTGTCCTCCACCTGGCGCATCGCGACGTCGCTGTAGGGGACGCCCGCCTCGCCGGCGACGCCACCCGCCCGTCCGCTCAACCGCCGGATCAACTCGTTGCGCTGCCGCGACAACGTGCGCAGCTCGTCGCCGGCCAGCTTCTGGTGCGCGGTGCGCAACCGGGCGCCGAGATCAGCGAGCTGCCCGATCTCGTCCGGGTGCCGCCGGCTCACCTGGTTCACCAGCCACGCGGCGACGGTCGGTTTGCGCAGCTGCGTGATGCGCTTGGCGAGCTTGGGGTCGCGGCCCTTCGCCTCTTTGGCCCGCTCCGTGCGGGCGGGTGTGAACTCGTCCCGGGGCAGCGCGTACAGCTCGTCGGCTACCGCGTCGAACCCCCGGGACGTCATGCCTCCATCATCGGCTCGCCGGCGACCACCGGCAAACCGTCATTCGGCCTGCTGCTGCTTCGCGATCTCCTCGCGCACCTGGTCCATGTCGACCTCGCGCAGCTTGCCGATCAGCTCCTCCAGGCTCTGCTCGGGCAGCGCGCCCGGCTGGGCGTAGAGCACGACGCCGTCCCGCACCGCCATCAGCGTCGGGATCGACTGGATGCCGAAGGCCTGCGCCAGCTCGGTCTGGTCCTCGGTGTCGACCTTGCCGAACACGATGTCGTCGTGCCGGTCGGCCGCACCCTCGAACACGGGCGCGAACATCCGGCACGGCCCGCACCAGGCCGCCCAGAAGTCGACGAGCACCATGCCGTCGGAGTTGACGACCTCTTCGAAGTTGTCCTTGGTCAGCGTTACCGTCGCCATAGACGGTGCAACACGCCCCGGACGTCACCTATTCCGGGTGGCGCCCGCCGCCACAAAACCCCGGGAACTTGTGGCGATCGAACACATAGGCAACCCGCTCTGGGCCGCTTACCGTCTGTCGCCATGAGTGGCTATTGGGACGGGCGCGTCGCGCTGGTGACCGGCGCAGGCAGCGGGATCGGGCGCGCCTGCGCGCACGCCCTGGCCGAGGCCGGCGCGAAGGTGCACGTGGTGGACATCAACGCGGACGCGGCCGCGCGCGTCGCCGACGAGACCGGCGGCTGGGCGCACACCGCTGACCTCGCGGACCCCGGCGCCGTCGACACCCTGCCCGCCGACGCCGACATTCTCGTCAACAATGCCGGCTTCCAGCACGTCGCGCCGCTGACCGAGTTCCCGCCGGACGTGTTCACCCGCATGCACCAGGTCATGGTGACCGCGCCGTTCCTGCTGATCCGCCGGGTCCTGCCGCACATGTACGCACAGGGCTGGGGCCGGATCGTGAACGTCTCCAGCGTGCACGGCCTGCGCGCAAGCGCTTTCAAGTCCGCCTACGTGTCCGCGAAGCACGCGCTCGAAGGACTGTCCAAAGTGGCCGCCCTGGAGGGCGCGCCACACGGGGTGACCAGCAACTGCGTCAGCCCGGGCTACGTGGACACCCCGCTGGTGCGCGACCAGATCGCCGACCAGGCCGCCGCACACGGACGCCCCGAGAGCGAGGTGCTGGGCGAGGTCCTGCTGCGGCGTGCCGCGATCAAGCGGCTCATCGACCCGGCCGAGGTCGCCGACGCCGTGCGCTGGCTGTGCGGCCCCTCGTCCGGCCACATCACCGGGATTTCCCTGCCCCTCGACGGCGGCTGGACCGCCGCCTGAAGTTTCCGCCACGGCACAAAGGAGTGTTGCCCCATGCCCCGCAGCGAGAACCGCTCGATCGCGAAAGTGGTCGGTGCGAGCCTCATCGGCACCACCATCGAGTGGTACGACTTCTTCCTCTACGGATCGGCCGCGGCACTGGTCTTCAACAAGCTCTTCTTCCCCGGCAGCGATCCGCTGACCGGGACCCTGCTCTCGTTCGCCACCTACGCCATCGGCTTCCTCGCCCGGCCGCTCGGCGGCCTGGTGTTCGGCCACTTCGGCGACCGGGTCGGCCGCAAGAAGCTGCTGGTGTTCAGCCTGCTGCTGATGGGCGGCTCGACCTGCGCGATGGGCCTGCTGCCGACCTACGCGGCGGTCGGCGTGGCCGCGCCGCTGCTGCTCACGGCGCTGCGGCTGGTGCAGGGCTTCGCGCTCGGCGGCGAGTGGGGCGGCGCGGTGCTCATCGTGTCCGAGCACGGTGACGACCGCCGCCGCGGGTTCTGGGCCTCCTGGCCGCAGTGCGGTGCCCCGGGCGGGAACCTGCTGGCCACCGCGGTGCTCGCGATCCTCGCCGCGGTGCAGTCGGACGCCGCGTTCACCTCGTGGGGCTGGCGCATCCCGTTCCTGCTCTCCGGCGTGCTGGTGATCATCGGCCTGTGGATCCGGCTCACCGTCACCGAGTCGCCGGTGTTCCTGGCCGCGCAGGAGAAGGCCCGTCAGCGCGGCGAGCAGCACCGCGCCCCGGCGGTGGAGGTCTTCCGCGGCGCGTGGCGCCGGGTGCTCATCACCATCGGCGCCCGCATGGCCGAGAACGTGTCCTACTACGTGCTGACCGCGTTCATCCTGGTCTACGTCACCGGTCCGCTGGGGCTCAGCAAGTCGGCCGGGCTCAACGCGGTGCTCATCGGGTCGGCGATCCACTTCGTGACGATCCCGCTGTGGGGCGCGCTGTCCGACCGGATCGGCCGCCGCCCGGTGTACCTGTTCGGCGCCGTCGCCATGGCAGGCTGGGCGTTCGCGTTCTTCGCGCTGATGGACACCCGCTCGTCCGGGATGATCATCATCGCCGCGACGATCGGCCTGGTGCTGCACGGCGCGATGTACGGCCCGCAGGCGGCGTTCTTCGCCGAGCAGTTCCCGACGCGCGTCCGCTACACCGGCCTGTCGATCGGCGGGCAGCTGTCCTCGATCGCCGCCGGCGCGCTGGCGCCGATCGTCGCGGTCGCGTTGTTCAAGGAGTTCGGCGGCACGCTGGCGGTTTCGCTGTACGTGGTGGCGATGTGCGTGCTCACCGTGATCGCGGTGACCAGCGCGAAGGAGACCGCGGGCAGCTCGCTGCACGACGAGGAGCCCGCGGCCGCCCCGCAACCGGCGACGCGATGAGACGATGATCGGCGTGGACGACGACGTGCTCCGGCTGCTCGACCTGCTCGCCGGCGGGGCGAGCAGCGAGCAGCTGGCGCACGCCGGCGCCGCGCACCCCAAGGCCACCGAGCTGGCGCTGCGTATCCACGCCACCCTGACCGCGCACCGCCGCCGCGAAGCCGAGCTGACCGCGTTGTTCGACACGGCCAGCGATCTGGCCCGCCTGCGCGACCCGGACGCCGTGCTGCGGTCGATCGTGCGGCGGGCCCGCACGCTGCTCGGCGCGGACGTCTCCTACCTCAGCCTCAACGACGAAACCGCCGGCCGCACCTACATGCGCGTCACCGACGGGTGCGTGTCGCCCCTGTTCAAGGAAGTCATCCTGGGCATGGGCGAGGGGCTGGGCGGTCTGGTCGCGCAGAGCGCGCGCCCGTACGCGACCCCGGACTACTTCCGGGACGAGCGTTTCCTGCACACCAAACCGATCGACGACGCGGTGCGCGACGAGGGCCTGGCCGGCATCCTCGGCGTCCCGCTGTCACTGGGCGGCACGGTGATCGGCGTGCTCTACGCGTCCGACCGCACGCCCCGCGAGTTCACCCCGGACGAGGTCGCGCTGCTGTCCTCGCTGGCCGACCACGCGGTCATCGCGCTGGACAACGCCCGGCTGCTGGACGAGATCAGCTCGCACTCCGCGGCGATGCACCGCGCCGAGGAGGCGCACGACCGGCTCATGGACCTGGTGCTGCGCGGCGGGGACGTGCCGGAGGTGGCCGCCGCGGTGGCCGACGTCCTGCGCGGCTCGATCGGCCTGTTCGACGCGGCGGGTGAGGAACTGGCGCACGCCGGGATCGCCCCGCCCGCGCCGGACCCGGAGGTGGTGGCGCTGTCGCGGAGCACCGGGCGGTCGGTCTCGGGCGACGGGTCGCTGGTGTGCGCCGTGCAGGCGGGGCCGGAGCTGCTCGGCAGCATGGTGCTCGCCGGGCGGGACGCGCTGCTCGACGCCGACCGGCGGCTGTTCGAGCGGGCCGCCGTGGTGACCGCGTTGCTGCTGCTGTTGCGCCGGTCGGTGGCGAAGGCGGAGGACGAGGTCCGCGGCGAGCTGCTGACCGACCTGCTCACCGCGCCGGACCGCAACCCGGGCGCGTTGCTCGCGCGCGCCGAACGGCTGGGCGTTGACCTGGCGGAACCGCACGCGGTTCTGGTCGCGCACGCCGAGTCGGTGTCCCGGGCGCGGCTGGCGGTGGCCGCGGCCCGGCACGCGGCGCTCGCCGGCATCCACGCGGAGGAGGTCGTGCTGCTGGTCCGCGGCGACCCGGACGCGGTGGCCGCGCGGATCGCGGAGGCGCTGACCGCGGCGACGGACACGCCGGTGACGGTCGGCGCGGCCGGCCCGGCGCGTGGCCC